>NZ_RQVH01000009.1:0-93431 GCF_003992185.1 Veillonella sp. CNR 79/14
TATGGTGACCCGTGGGGGAATCGAACCCCCGATACCGCCGTGAAAGGGCGGTGTCTTAACCGCTTGACCAACGGGCCATGTTGTAAGTGGTGACCCACCCGCGACTCGAACGCGGGACACCCTGATTAAAAGTCAGGTGCTCTGCCAACTGAGCTAGTGGGTCATGATAGTATACTAACCGAAAGTAAGTTGGCTCCTCGAGTAGGACTCGAACCTACGACCGATCGGTTAACAGCCGATTGCTCTACCTGCTGAGCTATCGAGGAATGAACAAACTGGAGCGGAAAACGAGATTCGAACTCGCGACCCCCGCCTTGGCAAGGCGGTGCTCTACCGCTGAGCTATTTCCGCATGTATGCAATCCTAGTTTTCTTTCTTGCGACTGCTCATTTATAATACCAAAAAATTTGGATAGTTGTCAACATATTTTTAACAAATATTTTTTTCTTAAACAGCATATGATAACTTCATCCTATCAACATATAATATTGTTATATTTTCAATATATTAGACAACCTTGATAGACAAGATACAAAAAAGATTGTAGCACACTATCAGGGATATAGCTTGCTACAATCTTTACTATTTTTTAAAACATCTCATTTTCAAAACCATATTCGTCGTCCAATATGGCCACCAATTGTTCTCTCAATTCTGGTAACTTTTCTTTATACGTGCTCCAAATAAGTCTATAGTTATTTTGCCCATAATTATGAGACAACTGATTTCGCATGCCTTTAATATTTTTCCAAGGAATTTCAGTATGGCTATCCTTAAAATCTTGAGAAACCTTTCCTAATGTCTCTGCAATTACTTGAATTTTATAAGCCAAACCGTCTTGTTCTAATTCATCTCTACGCAAAAAATCTTCCTTATCTTGAATTTTATATAGCTTAACAGACGCATCTAACCTATCTATTAAATCCAATACATCAACTAATATATCTTTGTTCTCCATAGATATCACCATATATATGAATCATATCTCTATATAAATTTTCTTGAAATCGTTTAGTCAATTTATTTCCATCAGTAAGCAAATCTACATCCATTTGCAACACTTCTTTTAAAGTTTCTAAAAGACCGCCCACTTCAAACAAACTAATACTATCATTATCAAAAACTACAAACAAATCTACATCACTAGTTTCTGTAGCCTCACCACGAGCATAAGAGCCAAAAAGATAGGCTGATTTCACGTGATATAGCTCTAGAACCGGAGCAATTAAGTTACGAATCTCATCAAGTGTTTTCATACTACTTCCTCCTTTTCTATATTATACCACATAATTAGTAACTATTACCGTCCATCCTGACGCTTAGATCCTGGTCCATCGACGGCTACATTTACGCTAGCTTCGCCGAATGTTTTCATATCATTTAACATATGCATACCCGCATCAAGGACGGATAGCCCCATGGTGGATCCTAAGGCTTCATCCATTTCAAAGCCGTAGAACAGATGCGGCTTGATTCCCAAGTATTTCATTTGTGCTGCTTGCACTGGTTCCCCTGTATGGACAGATGGGAACACGTAATCCATGACTGCTTCGTTAATACATTTTGCAGCTAGTACGGCTGCTCCTGTTTCCGCCATGTCGAAGACCACTGCCATACGATGGCTAGCCGCCCCCAGGATAAGTCCTGTTAAGACCACCACGTCTGGAGAGCCTACGGTGGCTAATACATGCACGCCGTCTTGGCTCGGCAAATCGTGTTCTGCCAAACTGGCGGTCAACTGTTTTGCCTTTTCTTGAATGCTCAAAGTGCAATTATTCTCTGCCAACAACTCTGCCATCGGATATCCTGTGATTCCTGCTGTGACTGCCAACGCTGAAAGTAAGTTTCTTTCACCGACAGTACCGATAGCTATCGTTTGGTACCCCTTGTGGCTCAATTCATCTGCCAAGGCAAAGCCTACTTCTAAGCCTTGTTCTACGATGTCAGGTGTCAACGCCGCATGCATGCGGAAAAATTTAGATCCTTTGGCTAATTTATGTTGACGCACACCTTCGATGTGACTTGTATCTAATTCTAAGCCTGCATCCACTAAGAACACAGGAGCGCCAATTTTCTTCGCTGCTCCGTGGGTAGCAGAGTGCCCAGATGCTAACCGTTCCATAGCTTTCAAGCTTTCCACGCCATGTGTTTGGTTTTGTGGTCCATCTACAGCGATATCAGCTCCTACGATAACAACAGCATGACGAAGGTGGTTAGGTTTTTCCTCTTTCAGAATCCCTGCCATACGTTCTGTAATACCTTCTAGGCGTGCCAAGGAATACAAGGGTTTTGTTAAGTTATCTATGCGCAAACGGCATTCCTCCATGGACGGTTTGTGCAATGGTTCGATGACAAAATTACGCATGGTGCTCACCTCCTGCAACTTCGCGGAACATGTCCACGGCTAAGTTCAACATTTGCATTTGCATGGATCCGCCTGTGGCCTCACCCAAGCAGAATCCAAGGTCCACATAGGCCTCTAAGCCCAATGTTTTCAGCGCATCTTTATGAGCTTTTTCAGCGGACAAATGAGATGCCATCACGTAATCCATGGTGTGCGGGTTCATAGCATGCGCAATGAGGGCGCAGGCTGTGGTGTTGAATCCATCGATGACCACCAACGCATGGTTTGCCGCCGCTCCTAGGATAACACCTACTAGGCAAGCAAACTCCAAGCCCCCTACGGCAGATAAAACACCCAATCCATCTGTAGGTGGAATATCTGCATATTTTACTAGTGCATCGTAGACGACTTTTTGTTTCACTTTCAACCGTTCGTCCGAAATATTCGTACCTCGTCCCGTTGCTTCGTTCGCTGAAAGTCCGGAGAACTTCGCTGTAATGACTGCACTGGACGTAGTGTTACCAATGCCCATTTCACCCACTAGGAAAGTATTGAATCCTTCTTTCACCTTCTCTTCTACGAAAGCAATGCCCACCTCAACGGCCTCAATAGCTTTATCCATAGGCATAGCTGGTTCTTCTAACATGTTGTTCGTACCATTCGGCATTACCTTGTGATGGTGTAAGCCTGGCACAGCGGACATATCTGCCGCTACCCCTACGTCGATGACTTCAATTTGAGCACCACAATAATTCGCTAGCGCATTGGCTGCGGCCCCTTTTGGAATCAAGTAGTTCATAGTCATGTGCACTGTTACCTCTTGCGGGTAGGCACTGACACCGATTTTTGCCACACCATGGTCACCAGAGGCGATGATCATACAAGGCTTAGGAGCTGCTGGATTTACTTGATTCGTAGCTGCCGCATAATGCTCTACCATCGTCGCTAACTTACCATATGAACCGTATGGAGTCCCCTTACTCCACTGTTCCCCAATTGCTCGTTCAATCTCTTTATTCCGTGGCACAATCCGTGCCAATGTACTTTCATATAAACTCATACGTCCTCCTATGTGAAACCCATCATAAGAATACAAAAAAGCATAGCCCTAGACTATGCCAAGTTGATTCCATTATAAAGTATTTTTCGGTCAGTTTCAATTTTTATATTCATTTCGTTGTTAGAGTGGAATCGCCCACATGCATGTTGTAAAAACTGCCCTACGCGAAAGTTTTGACAACATACATGTGGGCTTCCTATACAGTAGCAAAGATGAAACTATAAAAATTGAAACAGACCGGGGGAAAATTGGTGGGGAAAACCCTAAATACCTAGCTCCGCCCAAACTTCTTCATGATCGTATATCGGCTCTTGGTGTAATACATGTATTGCATCAAGAATGCGTTGTTCGTCTATCATCGACTCTTCTTCTGAAGAATATAGTATTTCATTAGGTATGTCACAATAATTGATATCTTTAAACATAAAAATACCTCCATACTGTCAACTTTACTTTAGGCATTATTCACTTATCTCTAAAATCCCCATAACAGAAACCCCTCAGCCGCAATTTTTATTCATATCTACAGTATATCATACTTTTATACAATACCAATCTCCTTTAGCGACTCAAACCACACTCTTCCCTCCCCTAGGTCGCCCCCGCTCAGAGCGCTTTAAATTCCTCCTCGATAAACGCAAAGGAGCCCCCGTGTATTCTGTCAAAAACTTTCGCGTAGGGCAGTTTTCGGGGCCTACACGGGGGCTCTCAAACCACACTCTTCCCCTAGGTCGCCACCCCGCTCAGAGCCGTTTAAATTCTCCACAGAAAAGCCAGCATATGTTGCAATAAAAACTTTCGCGTAGGGCAGTTTTTATGTGACATATGCTGGCTTTAACAACCACAGGAATTTAAACCGATATGAGCGAACGACCTCTCCATTTGTTTGACTGCCACCGCCACACGAATATCAAGGCTCGTATGATCTCATCGATAGCCATAGCAATCCACACCCCTACAAGTCCCCAACCAAGGACGATACCAAAGTAGTAGGACAAGGTCACCGCAAAGGCCCACATGCCAAAGACCCCAACAAACATAGGGATTCGAATATCTCCTGCCGCTTGTAAACATTGCACCAATACGATATTAGCACCACGTCCAATTTCCAAGAAGATTTCGACAAACAAGACCGCTTTAGCCAAATTTATAATTTCTTGATTATCCGTTACAAGGCGCATCACCGGTTCACAGGCAAAATAAAAGAAGGTACTCAATCCAACACCAATGGAAACGCCTGCTGCCGTTGTGAGCCACACACGGCGGGACACTTCTTCTTCTCGTTTAGCCCCCATGAGGAATCCTACCACAATTTGCGCTGCATTGGCCAAGGCAATGGTGTACATATAGCAGAATGTAGCAATGATATATACATACACTTTTGTTGTAATCACCACGAGCCCCATGAGGTTGACCATTTTCATGATAACCGTCTGTGAAAGTTGGTAAGACAGCGTTTCTCCTCCAGATGGTACAGAGATAAACAGCAATTGTCGTAACGTTTCCCACCGGAATGGGCGCAAATACTCTACTTTCAGACGAGCTGTCAACAGTGATTGATGACACCAGATGATAAGACCCAGTCCCAATGCCTTGCTAATCACACTCGATACGGATGCGCCTAAGACACCCATGCTTGGGATGGAACCCCAACCGTAGATAAGTACGTAATTCAGAATAATATGGACCACGTTCATGACAAGGGCAATCCACATGGTGATACGAGGCATGGAGTGCCCCCGAAACACTGCTACATAGGTCATGTAGATACCCGTAATAGGAATGCTGGCAGCGGTGATATTTAAATAGAGTGCGGTTTCTTCTATAATCTCCGCTGGGACCCCAAGCCATTCGCAGAGAGTTTGATGAAAGATAATGACCACAGCCCCTGCGATAACACTGAACACCGTATGAAAGGCAACGCTAATCGTATATACTTCATCAATTTTATCGGCACGCTTAGCTCCCAAATATTGAGCGATTAAAATGGTGGTAGCTGTACTCATGACAATGAGCAAAAACAAGATAATATTGATAATCTGGTTCGCATTGGCTACGGCAGCCACTGCCGTTTCTGCATACTGGCTGAGCATGAATTGGTCCACATTGCCCAATAACATGAGTAAAAATAATTCTATAAAGATAGGGACACTGAGTGCCCCCACCGATAAAGGTACGCTTTTTGTTACTTTCATTCTAATTCAACTTTCTCTAAGGCGCCGTTCTCCACTAAAGATTCCCAGCTTGCTACCAAGCGATAGCGCGCCTCCACTTCTGCCTCTTTCCAATGTTCACCCACAGGGAACCATTCACTAGGTACCTTGCCACATTTCGTAAAATTCAAGGTATACCCCATGGAGCGCACTTCTTTAGACGCCCACCATGCACCTATACGGTCACGACTGTCTAAATAGACTGTATCTAAACCCGTTTCGGATACCCAAGATACAATCTCAGGCCAATACTCCTCAGGGATTACACTCGCTACCAATGTGTCTTGCAACGCTTGATTCGCCACTTCCGAGGGATTGTCTACTCCTACACCTGGCGTATTTTGTACTTCTTCTAGCACTTGATCCACTATACTTTGTGCTGTGTCCATCTTACTATCGCTCCTTTCTATGCTTGTCTTTTATATCTATCTCTTACTATTCCACATTTATAAGACCATGCTGAAAGTTCTCCCATAGACATGCCCTGTTTCATTCAAACATCTATTGCTATTATATCACAGGCTATGCGTATAGCCTATATTGAAAGCCTTCCCTCGTATTACATTGCAATGCATGCATCGTTCACGCTATTTCACTACTAAGCAAAGATATGGATAGGTACCTGGGTTGTACTATCAAGCACATTAGCTCTTATCTATGGGCAGGCATGGATAAAGAGCGAGGTTGCACTTTCAAATATATTAGTTCTTATCGATTGTCAGACTCGGCAAACGATCTCGTATCTGTTTCGCTCGCTCTAAGTACTGCCCTAAACTATCTCCATTGTCATCCGCATGGAGCAATTGTTTTACAGCAGCTAATTCTTGCTCTACTTGTTCAATGGCTTTCAACACATTCGTACGATTTCCGTAGATAATTTCTTGCCACATACTCGGCAGACCACTGGCGGTACGGGTGCTGTCTCGTAAGCCTCCCGCCGACAAGCTCATACGCTTATCTCCCAGTTCATCATTACCTACGGCAGTAATCATGACGGATGCCAACATATGCGGCATATGGCTCACCATAGCCAAACACCCATCGTGGCGTTTCATGTCCACGTATTCGATACGAGACCCTACGGCACGCCCCATATCGGCTAGTTCCTGTGCCACTGTGGCATCGTATGCTGGTTGTTCCTCATCTTCTAGGACAATCCAGCCCATTTTCTGAAAGAGGTCTTTATGGCCTTCTTCATAGCCACCTTTTTCAGAACCTGCCATAGGATGCACGGACACGAAGTGCACGCCCTCTGGGATATGAGCGTACACGGCATGAGCAAATTCATCTTTAGCACTGGACACATCGGTCACCACTTGCCCCGCCTGAAACAGATGGGCTACTTTCACAAAAAGTTCACTATTTGTCTGTGGTGGTAAGGCAAAGACCACAATATCCGCACCCATGATAACAGGTTCCACCGCTGTGAAAGCCTGTGACACACAACCATCAGCCAAGGCGAGGTCGCAAATTTCCTGACGCCGCGCGTAACCGATGACATCATATGTCGTATATGCTCGTAATGCTTTTGCTAGAGAGGCCCCTAGCAATCCTAATCCAATAATACCAACCGTTCGTGCCATCTATTCCTCCTACACGCAACCTCAAGAAACGTATCTATCTACCCTATACAGGCTTTAAGATGCCCCCACTTACTAATAAGGTACAGCTACTTTTACAAGCATCTGTACCCTTCATTCTGTATTTATTAGTTCTACCACGAATTATAGATTCGGTCAACTTTTATTTGTAGCGCGACCTTTATCCCATGCCAAGATAAATATTGTAACAATGATAAGGGTCATACCTATGATATCCCACTGTGTGAACTCATTGCCCAACAACAACCATGCCAGTACCGCTGCCGAAATAGGTTCTATGGATGAAAGTATGGACCCCGTCACAGCACCTACTCGTCGCACCCCTTCTAGGTATGCATTAAAAGAGACTACTGTGCCAAAAATGATGATACTCCAAAACCCACCATAGGTCCACAAATCCCATACAATTCCTTCAGAACTCGGTTGTGTAGCTATCCATGCAAAGGCCCCTCCGATAAGCATGCCAAAGCCCACGATAGGTGCCGTACCATACTTTTTCAATAGTGGCACTGGTTGCAGCGTGTAGATACCAACTGCTACAGCAGATAGCATCCCCCAGGTTAGAAGTGTATCATCTAACGCTGATATATCCCACACACCTTGTAAAGCAATAATCGCCGTCCCCACCGTAGCTAGTACTACACTGACTACTTCTGCCACCCTTGGTAACGTTAAGCGTGTAATAGATATGTATAAAATAATCAATGCAGGACCTACATATTGTAAGACCGTCGCAATCCCTGCCCCTGCATAGGCAATCGCTTTAAAATAGGTATATTGACACATCCACATACCAAGGACCCCAAATATAACCAACCGCAATGTATCTTTCCAGTCAGAAAAAACCTTAAAAATAGAAGCTCTTCCTTGGTAAAAGGCCGCTACTACCGTAATCACACCAGCAATGACAAGGCGCATAGCTACTACCCATTCTGCCGACATCATCCGCTGTTGTTGCACAAATTGTGAGCACATTCCAGAAAAGCCCCATAGAACGGCGCCTAATGCAATTAGTAACATACCTTTCATTACATATGCGTTCATAGTCCCTCCTTTTACAACCCTTACAAATTATTAACAATTCACGGAATATCTAACTATCATCATTGCTACACCCTATTAACGCCTAATCTTACTCGGCTAATAGACTTTTATGAATCTTTACCACGACCTTGCGAATTTCTTGTACCTCATTCGGTGCAATCAAGGTGCGATGTAATTCTCCAGGATAAAAAATACAATAATCCCCTGGGCGTACATCAATTTTTACCGTACCACTTTCTGTAGGATCGTAAAAGTAACAATCCTTATCATCGTAGGCCTCAACCACGTCCGGAAAAGTTTGACGAATGAGAATCTCCATTTGCTCTTCCCCAGCCACTAGAAATTGTACATCCATGTAATCCTTATGTCCTTCAATCTTCGTCTCCTCATAGACCCTTGTGTTTACAATATCCACATTGGCATACATCAAGTCACCCTCTATGGGGTAGCGACCACCTGCAAATGTCGTGAAATCATGCGCTTTCAAAAACTCAAGAGCTCGTTCTACCGCTTTCGGATACCGAAACTGTGTATAATCAATCGCAATATTTTGATATATCATGACTTACTCCTTTATCTCCGTATATAAAAGGCACCCCACAGCGCCCTATGAATCGTATCTATCTCTATCTACTATACTAGCAACACCATATAAGGTCAAACACAAATTCTGAGAATCCTAGTAATACAAAGCCACCCTACAGCATTCCATTATTCCCTAAATTATGCCACACAAGAAACTCTACTTTTATTCTCTCACAAACTATGCTATACTAAAAACAACAAAGGAAGAGCCACCAACGTGCAGCTAGCGTTAGGCTCATCTCAAAAAATAAGGAAATTGAAATTGCCTAACGTGTGAGGTCCGCAAAACCTCTATTCGTTAGGCGTTTTCATTAGCTATAAAAGCAACGAATAACTTCTACGATTAACATAGAAAATTGAATCAATAAAGATAATTTTTCATATGTAGTCATAGTAACACCCCCTCCCATATTAGAAAGAGATGAGCCCAACAACACGTCGTTGACTCTTCAATTAACATTATACTACAAATTACTCGTACTGTTAATTTTTATCAAAAAACCTACCCCCTAAGGAACGCCGTTACGAGTAGTAGCCTTATGACGTTCCTTACTGACTAAATTACACAAACGCAAGAAGAGCGCGACATGTTCCGAAGCAAACCTAACCACTGTATCAGTTTGCGTAGGAATATGTCGTGCTCTTTTCTTCCCTGAGGAACGCCATTATGCGTAGCAGCCTTGTGGCGTTCCTTTACTAACTAAATCACACAAACCCAAGAAGAGCACGACATGTTCCGGAGCAAACCTAACCACTGTATCAGTTTGCGGAGGAATGTGTCGTGCTCTTCCCTTTATCTAATTAACACTGCCACAGGCTACATAGCATAACAAGTTACGACTCTTCGTGCCCCGCAAATCCCGCAATGATTGTTTCTGCTTGTTTATGTGGCACTTCTTCGTATCCATTGAACTCCATATTAAACACACCTTGTCCTTGTGTCATGGAGCGCAATACTGTTACATAATCTAGCATTTCCACCAATGGAACTTGGGCTTTCACCACAGTGATTCCTTCACGCACACCTTGATCCATACCGAGTACGCGACCACGGCGGCTATTCAAATCACCCATGATATCGCCCATAAATTCTTCTGGACCGATGACATTCACATTATATACAGGTTCTAACAAAATTGGTTTCGCGTCAGGCACACCTTTTTTCAAAGCTTGGGCTGCCGCCATTTTGAACGCCAACTCCGAGGAGTCCACTGTATGATAGGAACCATCTAATAATGTCACTTGGATACCAATCATTGGATACCCTGCCAAAAGACCTTTTTCCAACGTTTCACGAACACCTTTTTCTACAGCTGGAATGTATTGACGTGGCACAGCACCGCCAAAGATTTTGTCGATAAACTCGAACTCACCTTCATATAATGGCGCAATACCAAGCTTCACATGACCATATTGACCATGACCACCACTTTGCTTTTTATGTTTACCTTCTACTTCCACTGTGCCTCGAATGGTTTCACGATATGGAATATACGGAGTTTCCAATTTTGCACGTACTCCATATTTACGTTCCATTTTTTGTAAAATATGTTCTAAATGGACATCGCCCATACAACGCACTTGCATTTGACGACCTTCCACATCTTTCACCACTTCACAAGTTGGATCTTCTTCAGAAATACGTCCCAAAGCGTTCGCTAATTTTTCCTCTTCCCCTTTTTTCTCAGGTACCATAGCTATGCGGTATAAAGGTTGTGGGAAACGGATTGGTGCATATTTCACTTTAAATTCAGCTGTACCAAAGGTATCCCCTGTTTTCGTTTCTGCTAATTTAGGGATGACCACGATATCCCCAGCTTTTGCAACCTCTACTGGCACTTGTTGTTTACCAATTAAGGTCATCATTTTGCCCCATTTTTCTTCTACATCACGGGTCACATTATAGAGTTTATCTCCTACTTTCAATTCCCCAGAGAACACGCGGATAAAACTTTGTTTTCCCGCAAATGGGTCAAGAATTGTTTTAAATACGAAGCCAGTAAATGGTTTATCTGCCACCACGATATGTTCCTCTTGGGAATCCACACCGATAGCAGTCATCACTTTTTTCGTTGCATCTGGCATATAACGAATCATACGATCTAAGACTTGGTCCATACCTATACGGCTCAAAGCAGTACCACACATGACAGGGCATACACGGCCCGTCAACATACCTTCCCGCAAACCTTGACGAATTTCTTCTAAGGTCAATTCTTGTCCATCTAAATATTTTTCTAATAATGTATCATTACCCTCTGCAGCCGCTTCCACAGTCATTTCACGAATTTCTTCTACTTTATCGGATAGCTCAGCTGGCACTTCCACTTCTGTCATATTACCGTTTTCATAGACATAGGCAGTTCGTTTTGCTACGTCTACGACACCTTTGAAAGTAGGCCCTTCACCGATTGGAATTTGCAATGGCATAATCGCTTTACCAAATAATTCCCGCATTTTTTCCAAAGTCCCAAAGAAGTCTGCTTTTTCAACGTCCATTTTATTGATGAAAGCCATACGAGGCATTTGCAATTCTACGCCATACTCCCAAGCACGAATGGTATCGATTTCTACGCCTGTACCAGCAGATAATACCATCAGCATACCGTCTGCTGCGCGCAAAGCAGACCGCACTTCCCCATGAAACTCAGAATAACCTGGAGTATCGATGAAGTTAATTTTATGACCTTTCCATTCACAAGGCGCCATGCCTAATTGGATAGTGACATTCCGTTTGATTTCTTCTGGCTCAAAGTCCATAATATGTTTATTATCTTGACCTTTACCAACAAAGTCTACAGCACCACAAGACAATAATAATGCCTCTACTAATGCTGTTTTACCCGCCCCGTCATGGGAGACCACCGCCACGTTTCTGATCAAATCACTAGTATATTCTTTCATGAACATCGTCCTCCTTTACAGCCGAAAACAGTCTATTGTTTAAGTAATTCTACATACTTTTATAAACTCCTTTGAATATACTGGATTTTATATATGCAAATTACGCATAGTATAGAGTCATGTATAAAAAAAACTAGTATCACTTATAGTTACCTATATATCCGTTACTTCTCTACTAAACTAAAATTTTACTAGGTTAATTCTATAGTTTATGGTATTCTATTAGATATATCATTTCAGAACATACATGGGAAGGGAGTTATATAGTATGAAAGATAATGAATCAAAGACGTCATTGCATCGTGGACTGAAAAGTCGACACATGCAAATGATCGCCTTAGGCGCCTCTGTGGGGACCGGCCTCTTCTACGGATCTGCCCCAACAATCCAATTAGTAGGACCAGGTGTTATTTTCTCCTATTTATTAACTGGTATCTTTATTTTCTTTTTAATGCGTATGCTAGGAGAAATGTCAGTTCGTGAACCTGTGTCTGGCTCTTTTACTTATTTTGCAAGTAAATATTGGTCTTCCTTTGCTGGCTATTTATCTGGTTGGAATTACTGGATTGTGTACATGCTTGCCAGTATGGCGGAACTTGCTGCTATTTCAGTATACTTAGATTTCTGGTTACCTGGTATTCCCCATTGGATGACTACACTAGCTTGTATTACATTAGTGACGGCGATTAATCTCATCAATGTACGTGCCTATGGAGAAGTGGAATTTTTTGCATCACTCATTAAAGTGGTTGCCATCATTGCTATGATTGGTTTCGGCATCTTCCTCATCTTCTTCGGAGATATGGGTACATTTCCGCAAAACTTCTCTAATCTTTGGGTTCACGGCGGATTGTTTCCAAATGGTGCGTATGGTTTCATCGCCTCTATCGCTGTGGTGATGTTCTCCTTTGGTGGGGTGGAACTCATTGGTATCACTGCTGGGGAAGCTGAAAATCCTGAAAAAACGTTACCAAAAGCGATTAACGAGTTGTTAGCTCGTATCCTGATTTTCTATGTAGGTACGATGACTATCATCATGGCACTATCTCCATGGAACGAATTAGGTACTCATGCGAGTCCATTTGTCCAAATCTTTACGAACATTGGCATTCCCGCAGCCGCACATATCTTGAACTTCGTTGTTGTAGTAGCCGCATTATCTGTGTACAATAGCTTGCTATACAGTAATTCTCGTATTTTGCACAGCATGGCATTATCTGGTGATGCACCTAAAATCTTCAAGAATTTAACAGCTACAGGAGTGCCATTGATCGCTACCTTGTTCTGTGCAGCCTTAGCCTTGATCGTTGTATTCTTAACATACATCTTCCCAAGTGCTAGTGATGTGTTCCTACAATTATTGGCTATCATCGTAGCTGGTCTCATCATTGCATGGTTCATCATTCCAGTGACGCACCTTAAATTCCGCAAACGCTTTGCTCGCGAAGGTCGCCTTGATGAATTGAAATTCAAATCCATCTTGTATCCATTTACAAATTACTTCTGCTTTGCCTTCATCGCTATGGCAGTAGGCGTTATGTTAACAATGGATTCTATGCGCACATCCATCTACATCATCCCAGTGTGGATTGGTGCTCTGTACATTGCGTACCGACTTAAGAAAAAATAATATGTAACGCAAAAAGGATAGCTGAGATTGACTCGGCTATCCTTTTTTTATGTCACTACTGTATGAATTTGTACACTTTAGCATGACTTGAGTCTATCTACATTTAATTTAAAATGCAATACTTTTCCACCTTAGTAATAAGACAAACTTTCAATGGAAATTTTCGTGCTTTTTGCAAATGAATTTTTCTTCAATGGAAAACATCGCTATGTTTGCAAATGAAAGTACTCCCTTTGTATTGGATAGTACTATATTTAGAATTTCCTACAAGAAGCGGTTTCGCTAAGTATGACAGATATGATAGTATACTAGTGATAACTAACGTCGTCATTAGTAACGGTGAACACGACTTCGAACTACAGATACGTTAGTATACATGATAATATAACCGCTTATGATTACGATTACATTATGTGTATATTATATTACACTATATGTATATTATATTTACGAGGTACCACTATGGCATGGCTAGAAATCACACTGACCACGACACATGAAGCGTCTGAACTTATAACAGATACATTGCTCGCACTAGGTGCAGAAGGGGGCTATACGGAAGATCCCTATGAATTTGATCAACTCACAGATGATGGATTTGGTATTATCAAACCAGACCGAGAGGAGCTCTACGATTCCTCTGATGTGACTGTGAAAGCTTATATCGATCCCGGCCTATATGCTGTCGATGACTTAGAAGCTCTCATCAACAGTGAGATTCAGCAGTTACAAAGTACTTTCACCATGGATTTCGGCCCCCTCAATCTATCTATTACTATGGCTGATGAGTCTGGTTGGGATGATTGGAAAACACAATATCCTCCGATTTCAATGACGGAACATTTGACGATTATTCCCGATTGGGCGGAGTATAGTCCTCGCGATGATGAACGTGTGATCCGCATCGAACCAGGCATTGCCTTTGGTACTGGCGACCATCCTACTACACGATTGGCGATCCAAACGATGTCTCAGCATTTAACCCCTAAAAGTACGGTTTTCGACGTGGGCACAGGGTCTGGCATTATCGCCTTATCCGCAGGAGCCCTTGGCGCTCAGTCTGTGACAGCCTTTGACCTAGATGAAACAGCCACAGCCAACGCTCGTAACCATGTGGCAATGAATCAATTGGAATCCGTTGTGACTGTACGAACAAATAATTTATTAGAAGGCGTGGCGGAAACAGCCTCTCTCATCGTGGCTAACATTATTACCCCTATCTTGTTACGTTTATTAGACGATGCCTACCGTTGTCTAGAACCTAAGGGCGTATTCATTATGAGTGGCATTCAAGAGGGAGAAGAACAAACACTTATCGATGCAGCCTCAGAGGCTGGATTTATCAATTTATCTACTACTACAGAAAACAACTGGGTGTGCATTACCTGCCATAAATAGTGGAGAGTGCTATGGTCATCCCTACAACATAATAGCGATAGCTTTTTATATCACACATAGAAACTAAATATGGAACAAAAAAGCACGATTCTAAAATTTTCACACACAAAAACCGCGATTTCGCGCACGATTTTAGTTTTCGTGTTTTTTGTGTTTTTTATATCATTGGTAAGAATTAGGTTAGTAACTACAGCTATAACAATATACGGCTATTGTACTTCTATTACGATTTGCTCACCTGTTCGCATCTGATAGCACACTAAACGATAGGCCCTAAGGGCAAACGTCTTGCCTATGTCTTCTATCTGTCCTTTCGATGTATTTGTTACCTCTTGTTGTAAGCCTTTGTAACATTGTGCCTCATCTATCCCCCATGCACTCTGTCTGGGTTCCAACACTCCCTCATCAGCATACAACGGGTCATGTACCAAAGGATGTCCTATATGTGCCATGGTCACTCGAATTTGGTGAGTCTTGCCCGTCCACAAGCGAATGCGCAGGTCTGTTGTATCTTGTGCCGCATCATAGTGTAGCACTTCATATTCCGTTTTTGTCATCACACCCTCTGGGTGTACCTCTTGATGGATGCCATCTGCACTTTTGCGGATAGGTAATTCTAGTACCTCATGCTGTTGTGCCAATCGCCCTTTCAACGTCGCTCGGTACCACTTTTCCAAACGATTATCATCCATCTGCTGTTGGTAAAAGTGTTGTGCTAATCCATGCTTGGCTACTACCACCAATCCAGACGTATCTCGATCTAAACGATTTAAAAACCGTACCTTTCCGCAGATGTTATGTACTTTAAAATAGTGAGCTACCCCATTTGCTAAGGAGACTTGTCCTTTTGAATTCATCGTGATTCCCGATGGTTTATCTACAATAAGAATATCTTCATCTTCATAGGCTATCGTTAAGGGCATTTCTATTGGGTCGTGGTCGATGCGTTCTTTTAAGGGGATAATTTCTAATACCATCCCCTTTGAAAGTTCAGATTTAGCTGTACAAATCTGTCCATCTAATCGAACAGCCTTGGCCCCGAAGAGTTCTTTCATCGTTTTCCGAGGAAATTGATGAATATCTAGCCATTCCCCTAACGTCGGTGCTATCGTATTTTCAATTGTATATGTTAACGTTCGTTTGTCTTTCATACAGTTTCCATTTCATCTTCGTTATTGGTGTCTAAGCCATCTTCCAATACGTACCTTTTGACTCCTATTGGGTCTATCCATACTTTGGTCAAAATATAACAAAAAACTTTTTCACGGTTTCCCACTTTATACTACCTTTTCCTCTGCTATTCTACCTATATTTTATCATATTTAACCTTATAAAACGTCTCTACGTAACAGATCTATTACATTTTCATGCCATCATTTTTATACATTCTTATGATAGCACTTATAGACGATTGCATTTACCTTTTTTACAAAATATGCTATCCTATATACAAAGAAGAGCAAAACGTGTGGCGCGTTAGGCTCATCAAAATTTGACTTTTGTGCCTAACGTGATGAGATACTTCTCTTTACATTAGGCACGGTTTCTTTTATAGGAACACTACTTACGTCGTAGCATTACATATAAGGTGATAATCGCTACTATGAGCATTAAGAAATTAATCCCTAGGGAAAGTATTTCAAATACTGACATAGCATCACCCCCTTTCGGAGATGAACCTAAACCACGTTTTACTCTTCATTAATAGTGTAACATATGTTCTTTGTAATATGTAATATATTTGATTAAGCAAATGTAAAAGCTGTAACGCAATGGTATATTGTGTTACAGCTTTTTATTATAACGATGCTAGCATCAATAGAATACTATCCTTCACCATCTTCCGAAATGCTTTTTCTGCCTCTTTATCTGGCTACACAAATCCGCTCATAGCTATCCCTCCTAGATTTTTTCTCTAATTATATTACCTAAAGTATACACCAACTCCCCAACTTATGACCATACATAACCTTGTAATACTCTCATAGAAACAGTACCATAATATAGTTACACCTTATCGCATTCATACCAATATCCTACACGCAGAAAATCACAACTTAGTCCAAAACAACCTCCCACTGAGGAACGCCGTTACGAGTAGTAGCCTTATGGCGTTCCTTTTTACCTAAATCATACAAGCACAAGAAGAGCACGGTGTGCCCCGAACAAACATCATGAAATGCCGTTTGAGAGGAGTATACTGTGCTCATCCCTTTTGCCATTAAGTTAAGAACGCCACAGGCTACATAGCATCATAAGTGACGACACAAATGACGACATAAAAAAAGAACCATCCGAATGGATGGTTCTTAGCTATGGTGGACGATGACAGGATCGAACTGCCGACATCCTGCTTGTAAGGCAGGCGCTCTCCCAGCTGAGCTAATCGTCCATATGGTGACCCGTGGGGGAATCGAACCCCCGATACCGCCGTGAAAGGGCGGTGTCTTAACCGCTTGACCAACGGGCCTTGTATGGCTCCTCGAGTAGGACTCGAACCTACGACCGATCGGTTAACAGCCGATTGCTCTACCTGCTGAGCTATCGAGGAATAATACAAGAGTTATTATATAGCACTTTCATATAAAATGCAAGCATTTTTTATATATTTTAAATTTTCACTTCGTGTAAATCAATTGTATTTGCTAAAAACTCGGAATTATCTATCTTGCTAGATTGCATAGCATCTTCGATGGCTTCGCACATTAACTCCGCAGCCAAAGTGCCTACCACATTCACATCAGCCACTATAGGCTTACTTGTACCACACAGGCTTTCGCTGACAACAGAATGTTCACAATGGGCAACACCATTTCCATCTTCTGCATCAACTGCTGTACTAGGACAATGTGTACCGCTACGGCCTCTCATGCTTTCAGTATCCACTGAGAACGCATAGATGGTGTCTCCATCAGACAGAGTTCCTACAGGTCGAATGGACCGTGCATAGCCATTAGTAGCCATCATAGCAATCTTGGTTAGTTCACCTTTATGAAAGGCTGCATTCGTCACGATAGCACCGATGGTAGTATTTCCTTTTTCCATACCTAGGCCCGCTTCACACGGGGAGTTACCATCCTGTAAAGTTTCGTTCCTCATCTTAGATTTCACAAATTTACCTAATAGAGGTTTACTTTCACTACGTCCCTCATATTGGTCAAACATCAACTGACAAGCATCCAATATGTTCTGGCGCCCTTCGTCCATGACGCCCCTTAAGGCATGTCCATGACGATCATACACATTGCCGAAGGCATTCACCACCACGACGGCGCCCACTACGAGGTTCCCTAGTTTCGCCGCCGCATAACCAATGCCACCCTTCATAGCCCGTTCCATGCCACATACCTTACCTACGGTAGCTCCTGTACCAGCCCCCACATTGCCAGACATAGGTTCTGTGCTTGTGAAAGTCCTTTCACAAGCATCACGGGCCATCTCTACCGTAGGGCGTGATTTTGGATTGCCATAGGATAAATCGTAAATATCACTTTGGCAAACAATTGGAACCACCCCATAAGCTGTGGGAAATCCAATATTCCGTGCTTCTAAAGATTGCATCACCCCATCGCTGGCACATAGCCCAAAGGCGGATCCTCCGCCTAGGACCAAGGCATTCACTGGAGTTGGCGCTGTCGTCGGATCGAGGACTCCACTTTCACGAGCCGCAGGACCTCCACCACTGATATGCAGTCCCCCTTGGGCACCCTGAGGAAAGCGCAATACGGTCAAACCCGTTTTACCTACAGCATCTGTAGCATTTCCTACCTTTACAAAATCTATTTCATTCCATGTTATGCGTTCCATCGTCATTTACTGCTCCTTTCTTCTCGTTTTTTTGCACTGAGTATCCTAAATGTGTACAAACTGTCTACTTTGAATTATAATTTCATTAGATTTGCTTGTTAGACTACTTTTCAATTTACCTACATTAGATATCAATCCTATGGAATTTAAACCTTTCTACTAGCAGGAATCACCTGTATATCTACCACCGTCATTTCATAGGCACAAAAATCTGACTCAAGTTCCTAACATACGCCATTCTAATGTATAGTGTAAACATACCCTCATCATAGCACAAACAGGTACCTCTTTCTACTAGAGATACCTGTTGATGATTAGTTATGCGCTTCTACTTTCAAAATGGCTTCTGTAAGCAATTCTTCTGTCACTACATAAGGGCTGATGACCACATCACGAACGGAGGCTGCTTTTTTCACAATTATTGGAATATGCTCTGTGGTTAATCCCATGTCTGAAAGTTTCGTAGGCCACCCAATTTGACGATACACTGGCAACCAGCGACTTAACTCGTCATCTTGCTTGTCTGCTGCAAATAACACCAATAAACCATAGGCTACCATTTCACCGTGAAGGTGGTGTTCTTCCGTATGAGAATCTTCGGCGCAGCCATAGCACACAGCATGAGCAATAGTACTATTGAAATCTCCTGGCATGCAACCAGATACAATACCTGTGGTCAGTACAACGGCCATCACCAATTCATCAAAAAGGCGGTTACGTTCTCCCTTTTCATTAGCCGTAAGGGCTTCACGACCATGTGCGAAAATTGGTTCCGCACACATCTTGGATAAAGACAAGCCCACTTGTACATTATAAGACAAGTTACGACCACGTGTAGCCATATGTGTTTCATAATGCTTCGCTATGGTATCACCCATACCTGCCCAGAAATATTGACTTGGGGCTTTCACCAAAATGTCTGCATCAATAAATGTATGCACTGCAGGACGTTTTAGGAAGGCTACGCTATCAAAGGTATGGTCCAAAGTATAAATGGCAATCGCCTCCGATGTAGCCGCACAAGTGGCGGCAATGGTAGGTACTGTGATGACAGGAATATCCCCTAATGCGATACTCGTCAATTTTGTGGTATCTAGGGCCTTACCGCCGCCCACACCGATAAGGAAATCCGCCGTCTGCAAAGATTCCTTTTTCGCTAATTCATTCGTTACTGCATAGGCGCATTCACCGCCAAAATGTACCACCTCTAGTACTTCAACCCCAGCTGTTTCTAGGGCTGGTTGCAAGAAAGGTAATGCCACAGATAACGATGTATCTCCACCGATAATGACAGTTTTCTTGCCTAACTGTTTCGTATACTCTCCTATGGTGTCAAAAATTTCATGTCCCCCAAAGCTATAGCTTGGTAATGTATGTACAGGTCTCATCCAATCATCCTTTCTATGAGTCCACTTAGGGCGTACTATTGTATGTTAAAACATAATACAAAGTATTATAGGACGATTGAAAGAAAATTGCAATCACTATAGGAGATAGGTATACATAGTTCTATGGTTATATATGTTTGCTATGAAAGTACTAGCACACCCGATTCACAGGCTCCCCTTTCAAAAATGCCACAATATTATCCATCACAATATGCGCTCGTGTGACAAAGGCCTCTTGGCTAGCAAAGGCAATATGCGGCGTTAATACTGTACGAGGTGCATCGCATAATGGATGATCTGTCGGGATTGGCGGTTCTACTTCAAATACATCGATGCCTGCGCCACGTAATTTACGGGCATGCAAGGCTTTCGCCAAAGCTTCGTTATCCACCACAGGTCCACGCGCCGTATTGATTAACACGGCTGTATCTTTCATCATATCAATGCGTGTTGCATCGATTACATGGCGCGTCTCTTCTGTTAATGGTACATGTAAGGATAGAATATCTGCTTCTTGTACTACTGTGTCGAGGTCTGTAAAAGTAATCCCTTCTGCCACTAACTCAGGTTTTTCTGAACGGTTATAGGCGATGACCTTACAGCCAAAGGCTTTAGCAATGCGTGCCACTGCACTACCGATTGCGCCAGTTCCCACGACACCAAAGGTTTTTCCATGCAATTCAAATCCAGGTAGTCCATCTTTGGTACCGCCTGTCCGTGTGCGACCATCACAAGGCAATACATGACGTAGTACGGAAATGGCTAACCCAAATACCAACTCTGTAACGGCTTGCGTAGAATAACCGGCCGCATTACTCACAACGATACCTTTTTCACGACATGTTTCCAAATCAATATGGTCTACTCCTGTGAAAGCCACAGATATGAATTCTAGGTTTGGACATTGGCGAATAATCTCCCCTGACAAAGGTTGATTCGCCATGATAATGATAGACGCCTGACGAACACGGTCCAATAATTTAATTTGATTGGTTTCCTTTGTGCCGTATACGACTAGTTCATAGCCTTGTGCCTTAAATGGTTCTGCTAGGGATTGCAACAATGTTTCGGATACACCTAATGGTTCCATCACAACAATTTGTTTCATGAGATAACCTCACTTTCATACTTAGTATACAGGTATTAGTTAGTCAAACTACGTACCGGCGCCGGAATACGACCACCACGACGAATGAACTCTTCCGAACTAAATGGATGCACTTTTATAATCGGTGCATATCCCAAGAGTCCACCAAACTCTACAATATCCCCTACCGTCTTATTTGGTACAGGAATGAGTCGTACAGCGGTCGTTTTATTATTAATCATACCGATAGCTGCCTCGTCTGCAATGATAGCTGAGATAGTGGCTGCCGACGTATCCCCAGGGACAGCAATCATATCTAGTCCCACAGAGCAAACACAAGTCATAGCTTCTAATTTATCTAAGGACAAACTGCCTAATGTAACCGCATCAATCATGCCCTTATCTTCACTGACAGGAATGAAAGCACCACTTAATCCACCTACGTGAGAAGATGCCATAAGGCCACCTTTTTTCACAGCATCGTTCAACAAGGCCAAAGCTGCCGTAGTACCATGGGTACCGCACGCTTCTAACCCCATTTCTTCTAGCACATGTGCTACAGAGTCCCCTACGGCAGGTGTGGGTGCTAAAGAAATATCGATAATACCAAATTGTTTATTCAATCTACGTGATGCCTCTTGTGCTACTAATTGTCCCACACGAGTAATTTTGAAAGCTGTCCGTTTAATCGTTTCCGCTACTACATCAAATGGTTCACCTTTTACAGATTCCAAAGCATGTTTTACTACTCCAGGACCACTGACGCCAACACTAATGGTTGTCTGACCTTCTGTGACACCATGGAAAGCCCCTGCCATGAACGGATTATCTTCTACAGGATTGCAGAAAATCACTAGCTTCGCACAACCCAAAGCATCTCTATCGGCTGTGAGACGGGCTGTTTCTTTCACAATGTGTCCCATGTCAGCCACTGCATCCATATTGATGCCAGCCTTGGTAGAACCGATACCTACAGAACTACACACGATATCCGTGGTAGCTAAGGCCTCTGGAATGGAGGCAATGAGCTTGCGATCTCCCTCTGTATACCCTTTCGATACTAAAGCAGAAAAACCGCCGATAAAATTTACACCTACTGCTTTTGCTGCTTGATCTAAGGCACGAGCGATGGACACATAGTTGGGTAAGTTGGAGGCACCACCAATTAAAGAAATTGGTGTCACAGAAATACGTTTATTAATAATAGGTACTCCTAGTTCACGCTCTAAATCTTCCCCTGTTTTCACTAAATATTCTGCTTCCTTCGTAATATGGTCGTAAATACGAGTGCACATACGCTCCCCATCTTCCGAGATACATCCTAATAGGCTAATCCCCATCGTGATGGTCCGCACATCTAACTTATTATCTTGAATCATCCGATTCGTTTCTAAAATATTTTCAATACTTAACATAGGTACCCTCGCTTATCCCACTCGATGCATGCTTAAAAAGATTGCTGCATTTTGCGCTAAAATTTGAACCCCTAATCGTTCTCCTTCTGCTGCTAACGCTTTTTGGATACCACTTAAATCAGCGGAGTCACTGACCTCACACATCATGATCATATTAAAGATACCATCTAAAATAGTTTGGTTAATGGATACTACATTTACTTCATTGTCCGCTAACACACGAGTCACTCCCGCAATAATACCTACTCTGTCTTGCCCTACCACTGTCACAACTAATTTCATATTTTCATCTCCTATCAAATACGTATCCAATTGTAGTTTCATTATAAATTATAGTCATTCAAATTTCAACGAATATATAAAGTTCTTGACTTTCACTATAAACTATGAAATAATAGTACGATTTGTGAAACAAGGAGGTTCCTATGGCAGATGATCGTTTAATTGTAGCCTTAGATGTGTCCTCACTAGAGGAGATGAAATCCATCGTAACATCCTTAGGCGATTCCGTCAGCTATTATAAAGTTGGTATGGAATTATTTTATGCAGCAGGTGAACAAACTGTAGCATTTTTACGGGACCACAATAAATCCGTATTTCTTGACTTGAAGTTACATGATATTCCAAATACGGTAGCCCATGGTATTAAATCATTAACTCGTTTGGGGGCCAAGTTAATCACCATCCACAGTCAAGGTGGCAAAGTGATGATGGAAGCGGCTATGAACGCTGCCAAAGAACAAGCTGCTGAACTAGGCATTGAGCGTCCTAAACTATTGGCGATTACAGCGCTAACTAGCTTTGATGATGAAAACTGGTCCGCTATTGGTGGGTCTTTACCAATTTCAGACCATGTAGTAAAACTAGCTAAGCTAGCTAAAGAGGCTGGTGTAGATGGCGTTGTCGCTTCTCCATTAGAAGCAAAACTAATTCGTGAAGCCTGCGGAGAAGATTTCTTAATCGTCACACCAGGTATCCGTCCATCTTTTGCGGCTACTAACGACCAAAAGCGTATTGCTACCCCTAGTAGCGCTTTACAAGATGGGGCCTCTCGCATTGTGGTAGGACGACCAATTACACAAGCAGAAAATCCACAAGAAGCAGTTCGTTTAATTGTTGAGGAAATGGAGACAGTTTAAAAATGATGACAGAAGAGAATGTAAAACAATTATTGATCGACACACAAGCTATTTTAGAAGGACATTTCTTGCTAACATCTGGCCTTCACAGCCCTATGTATGTAGAAAAATTTAACGTCTTATCCCATCCAAAATATACAGAACAATTATGCCAAGAGTTAGCTCGTCGTTTTGAAGATCAAAATGTAGAGCTTGTGATCGGACCTATGACTGGTGGCATCTTATTGGCTCACGAAGTAGGTAAAGCCTTGGGTACTCGTGCTATCTTTACAGAACGAGAAAAAGGTAAAATGACATTACGTCGTGGTTTCCGCATTGAAAAAGGACAACGTGTTCTTATCGTAGAAGACATCGTAACCACAGGCGGATCCGTTCGTGAAGTAGTAGATGTTGTAAACGAAGCTGGCGGTGAAATCGTTGGCGTAGGCCTTCTTGTAAACCGCAGCGGTGGTAAAGCAGACTTTGGCGTACCAAACGAAAAAGTACAAGCCTTGTTAAACCTAACAGTGCCAACATTTGAAGCTAGTGACTGCCCACTTTGCCAAAGTGGCACTCCAATGACAGAGCGCGGTAGTAAACATATTAAGTAAAACTTTGCTGTATACCTAATAGGTCTCTCGTCTATTGCAAAATAAACGGGGGACCTATATGTCTATTGTAAGCTGTTTAGAATGTAAAAAGGAACTATACCAAGACGACTAAGTCTTGTATAGTTCCTTTTCTTATATACTGCTACAATCTATGTTTTCATCTGATTATCTAGTGATAATTACAGCATTTAGCTTACTAGGAAGTATGACATCATCTAAGATACATAAATAGGAAAATATATTACCCGTTATATCCTTTAATTTTCAATGCCTCTACTAAACGACGTAATGCCACCATGTACGCAGCGAGTCTTGGGTATACTTTGAATTCTTCTTGCATAGCCCATACTTCTTCAAAGCTTTTTTTCATATTCTTCGCTAATTTTTCGTTTACTTCTTCTTCAGACCAGTAGAAACCAGCTTTATTTTGTACCCATTCATAGTAAGATACAACCACGCCACCGCCATTGGCTAATACATCTGGCAATACAGGAATGCCTTTTTCAAAGAAGTATAAGTCTGCATCTTTCGTTAATGGTCCGTTAGCACCTTCCAAGATTAATTTCGCTTTTACATCTTTCATATTGGCTTCGTTCACTTGGTTTTCCAAGGCTGCTAAGTATAACACGTCTACGTCTAACAACAATAAGTCTGGATTCGGAATGCGTGTCATGCCTGGTTCTTCATAGCCTTCCAAAGAACGTCCATGGGAGTTTGCATATTCGTAGGCTTTTTCTACATCGATGCCGTTTGCATTATACAGAGAACCATGTACGTCACCGATGGCAACGATCTTAGCGCCTTCACGGTGCATCAACAAAGCACCAACAGATCCTACATTACCAAAACCTTGTACAGCAATCGTCAAATCTTTAATAGATTTACCTTGTTTTTCCAAGTAGGAAAGTAATGTAAACATACAGCCACGACCTGTTGCTTCATTACGACCTAAAGAACCACCGATGGCTAATGGTTTACCTGTTACAATCCCTGGTGTCCATTGACCAGTTAACGCACTGTACTCATCAACAATCCAAGACATAATTTGCGGATTTGTGTTCACATCAGGAGCTGGCACATCTCGTTCTACCCCAATGATAGGAGCAATTTTACGAACGAAACCACGTGTTAAACGTTCCAACTCTCTTTCACTTAGTTTTTTCGGATCTACCTTGATACCGCCTTTGCCACCGCCATATGGTAAATGAGCAATCGCATTTTTGATGGTCATCCACGCACCTAAAGCGCGCACTTCATTTTCATCTGCATCTGGATGAAAGCGAAGACCACCTTTAGATGCGCCAAGAACAGAGCTATGTTGGCAACGGTAACCAGTAAATACTTCCACATGTCCATCATCCATTTGTACTGGAATAGCCACGTTCATTTCACGTTCAGGGTGCCGCAACACTTCATAGTCATTGCGTGGAATTCCCAATGTGTCCGCTGCTAAGTCTAATGTTTGCAGCATATTTTCATAAGGGTTGTAATTTGCCATAATACCACCTCGTTTTACATATAAATAGAATGTGTATACCCTAATAGTAACACAACTCATTCCTTATGACTATAGGTTTTCAAAAATTCCTACTTAATTAACAGGTTTATAAACAGTAAATAAATAGTATGTATATAAAAAGCTGATTCTATCACGAATCAGATAGAATCAGCTGTTCTTTGGTATTAAAAAATTGTCGACAACTCAAGTATCCTGCTATGGCAATGGCAATGGATACGGTTGAAAAAGTCATGAAAATGACGATAATTTGGTATTTGATGGCCTCCATAGGACTCATGCCTGCCAAAATTAGGCCTGTCATCATCCCTGGCAAGGCCACAATGCCCAATGTTTTCGCACTATCGATGGTCGGTTCTAAGCTAAATATCAGAGCTTCTCGCAAGATTGCTTTACAGGACTGCATAGGCGTAGCTCCCAAGGCTAACTTAATCTGAATCTCTTGTTCGCGTCGCTTAAAGCTCGTTATAATTTGGCGGAAACACAATCCTACTGCCACCATAGACCCCGACATAACCATGCCTCCTACAGGAATCATTTGATACGGTGTAAAGGATAAGACCTTAGCACTCAATAATACTGTTAACGTAAAAACAGCACCAATACCAATGCTGACACCTGCAATCCATGAGGCATGTTTGATGCCCTGTCCCCGTTTACCTCCATTGATAGCAGCACTGATCAACATCACCAACAATACTCCGCTAGTAAACAAAGGATGGTCCGCACCAAAAATGAAATTCAATAGATAGCCTACGACTACAAGTTGTACGACCGCTCGCAAGGCGCTGTGCAATATTTCTAGCTCCAATCGCATCCGTTGTTGATAGGACACGATAACAGTCATGACGATGAGTCCTGTTGCCATCAGTAAGGATTCATTAGATAAGGTATTAAAGCTCCCCATGTAGCACCTCACATTCTGCAATATGTCCATCTTTCACAGTGATACGACGTTGCCCCATACGAACACTTTGGTCTAGATTATGGGTCACCTGTAACAAGGTTAAGCCTTCTTTATGCAACTGCATAAGACCACGTTCTACCCACTCCGTATTTTCTGTGTCCAAGGCAGACGTCACCTCATCTAATAGCAACACCTCAGGGGCAAACAGCACGCTACGAATCAAGCAAATTCGTTGCATTTCGCCACCGGATAACTCTGTATTCGACTTCTCTAACAACTGCAGATCCACATGAAACAAATCGAATAGGTCTTTGATTCTTGCTTCGTCAACAGAACGACCTCGCATGGTAAAAGGAAAAGCTAGATTCCCTCGCACCGTTTGCCCAAACAAGTAGGGTTGCTGGAAACAGTATGCCACTCGTTGGCGATACTCTGTCGGTGCATAGCTTTCGATAGGCCTACCTCGAAAGAAAATCGTACCTTCCGTAGGAGATATCAAGGAACTTGCCAATTTTAATATCGTACTCTTACCGCTCCCAGAAGGACCTACGATGGTGATGCTTTCACCTTGTTGAACCTCAAAAGAAATATCCCCTAAAATCTGGCGACCATGAAGCATTAAAGAGATATTTTCAAAACGTAATAGTGACATAATGCACGCTCATTATAAAAATTATAAATCAATAACTAGTTCCACTGGGCAATGGTCAGATCCAAATATATCCGTATGAATCTTCGCCTCTTGGATTTTATCAGCAATGCTGTTGGATACTAGGAAGTAGTCAATTCTCCATCCTACGTTCCGTTCACGAGCTTTGCCCATATAAGACCACCAGCTGTAAGCATCTACCGCATCAGGGTATAAATAGCGGAATGTATCTGTAAATCCAGCCGCTAGTAGTTCTGTCATTTTTTCACGTTCTTCATCACTGAAACCAGCATTTTTACGATTTGTTTTAGGGTTTTTCAAGTCGATTTCTTGATGGGCTACATTAAGGTCACCACATAGGATGACTGGTTTTTTCGCATCTAATGCTAGTAAATACTCACGGAATGCCACTTCCCATTCCATGCGATATTCCAAACGAGCCAATTCACGTTGGCTATTCGGTGTATAGCACGTAACTAAGTAAAACTTTTCATATTCCGCTGTGATCACACGCCCTTCTTGGTCATGTTCTTCAATGCCAATGCCATTCACTACGGAATTTGGCTTTTCTTTTGTGAAAATGGCCGTACCGCTATAGCCTTTTTTCACTGCACTATTCCAATATTGTTCATGGTTCGGCAAGACTATTTCAATTTGTTCTGGTTGTAATTTTGTTTCTTGTAAGCAGAACATATCTGCATCTAATGCATTGAATGCATCCATAAATCCTTTTGTCATGGCTGCACGCAAGCCATTCACATTCCAAGAGATTAATTTCATTATTAGTACCTCATAGTATTTAGTAACAAAAATATATATTGATTATATCATAAACTCTTATTATGTATTATTTAGTTTTTTATAGGTATTTATTATTTAAAATCAATAGATTTTGTCCGTATAATCCATATTATTTGCCCCAAAAAATTTAACCCATAAATTTAGGTCAAAAATTGGTCATTTTTTTATGATGAATTGATCTATCTATTATATTACAAAAAGCTCTCTGACCGCAAAATTCCGTTAATTTACTACCTTATTCCTACTTTCTATTTTCGATTTTACTTTTCTGATAAATTAAGATTATAATAAGGAGTAGTTATTTTCGGAGGTTTTTATGTCATTTCTATCAAAAAATTGGGCAGGACTGTTAGCCTGTCTGATCATTTCTATCATCTCTTGGGTTTTAGGAGACTTTCTGCCTGTTGTGGGAGCACCTGTTTTCGCCATTTTTATCGGAATGATTCTCCATCCCTTTCTCACTTCCTATAAACAACTGGATGTCGGCTTGACTTATAGCTCAAAAAAATTGCTTCAGTACGCTGTTATCTTACTGGGATTTGGACTCAATATCTCTCAAGTTTTCGAGGTTGGAAAATCTTCCCTTCCTGTCATCCTCTCAACTATTTCAATTGCTCTGATTATAGCTTTCTTTTTCCAACGATTTTTTAACCTTGATAGAAAGCTAGCTATCCTAGTTGGTGTAGGCTCTTCTATCTGTGGCGGTTCTGCCATTGCAGCGACTGCTCCTGTTATTCACGCCAAGGAAAAAGAAGTGGCCCAATCCATTTCTGTTATCTTTTTCTTCAATGTCTTGGCAGCTCTTATCTTTCCAACTCTAGGTTCTTGGCTCCATCTTTCCAACGAAGGTTTTGCTCTCTTTGCGGGTACTGCAGTCAACGATACGTCCTCTGTAACAGCCGCAGCTAGCGCTTGGGATAGTCTTTACCAAAGCAATACTCTCGAGTCTGCCACTATTGTCAAACTGACCCGTACTCTAGCTATTATCCCTATTACTCTCTTCCTCTCCTATTGGCAAAGCCGTCAACAAGGAAACAACCAAGGAGTAAAGCTTAAAAAAATCTTCCCCGTTTTCATTCTCTACTTTATCCTAGCTTCTCTGCTAACTACTCTTCTCACATCTTTCGGTGTCAGCAATAGCTTCTTTTCACCTCTCAAACAACTCTCCAAATTCCTCATCATCATGGCTATGAGTGCTATTGGTCTCAAAACCAACCTCATTGCTATGATCAAATCCAGTGGAAAATCCATTTTTCTTGGAGCCCTTTGCTGGATTGCTATCATCCTGACTAGTCTTGGCATGCAATTACTCATCGGTATTTTCTAAGAAAAAAGGGAGCCTAAAGGCTACCTCAGAACGTAGACAGACGTCATTTTTGGCGTTTGTCTTTTTGTATGTTCAAAGATATTTTGTCTTATCATCTACTATTCCATCCAAAAATCTGATTTAAAGCAAAATAAAAAGGGATATTCCCTATCCATTTCACTTATTTTTCTATATGTTGTGGTAGAGACAATTTTGGTACAACATACAACTTTCCGAAAAATTGTACTTTTTCGGAAAAATGTACTCCTTTAGGAAAGTATCTAAAAAGTGCCCAAAGTCCTTGGCGCTGTAGGCGTTTCAAGTGATAGATACATCACAAAAGTATCTGAAAAAGCTCCAGGATCATCATCTCAGCACCTAAAATGCGCTATTTTTGCATGAAAAAACGAAAATTCGGGGTCTGCATACAAAAAAATCGGAGGTGTTAGCCTCCAATTTGTTCTATTTATTTTTTATTGTTTTTTATTGTAAAGTAGACCCAACCGAATGAACATAGGTTGTAAAAAGCAAATGAAAAAACTGCGAGGATAATAGCTTCTGTGCCAAAATAGCCCATTTCTAGACCTCTTTTCAACAACAACAAGCCTATAGTTTCGACAACGATCAAAAATAAAAATATATAAAAAATTTTTGCCTTAAGCATATTGTTACCTCCTTAAACATATGGAAAAACGGCAATCAGCATTCACTAAATTACCGTTTTGTTTGAATTCGCTTACATTTTATCATATATTTTCGATATTTACTTTCCCAATATTTTAGGTGACAGTGGCAAATCTTTGTTGGAAAATGAAGCAAAATTTCTTACTTTTTCTATCTGTTAAATTAATAGATTTCTTTAAAGAAATACTATAAAATTTTGGTATAATGTTAAGGCTAGGCTGAGCGATACATAATGGATAACTTTCAATAGAATAACCGGTAAGAATTAAAACACAGAAGATTAGACAGAAGGCTCTACCACCACCCATGCGGAAACAAGATTATATGAAATAAAAGGAGTAACCAATGACAGGAAACTATTCAGCACGTGAATACCGTGATAAATTATATGATGATCTTCATGTTCGATTAAGCGATACAGTAATTTTGATGTGCGCGATTTTTATTGCCTCTATAGGTTTAAATATGAATTCAACAGCTGTTATTATTGGAGCCATGCTGATTTCCCCTCTTATGACACCGATTGTTGGACTGGGATTCGGCTTAGCTATTTTTGATACCCGTTTGATCAAACAATCTCTAAATGTTTTATTGACTCAAGTAGTGGTCAGTTTGCTTGTCTCAGCTCTGTATTTCTGGATTTCTCCCATATCTTATGCAAGTAGCGAGTTGATTGCTCGAACCTCTCCAACTATTTGGGATGTTCTCATTGCTATTGCAGGTGGGATAGCAGGTGTAATTGGTTCAAGAAAAAAAGAAGCGAACAATATCGTGCCAGGAGTAGCCATTGCAACAGCTCTGATGCCACCTATCTGTACTGCAGGCTATGGTTTAGCTAATGGAAATGTACAATTTATATATGGCGCTCTCTATCTTTTCTTAATTAACTGTGTCTTTATCATGCTAACCAATATTGTTGGAACAAGAATTTTGATGAGAAAATCGCCCTTACGCTCATTTAAAGAACTAAATATTAAAATGAGAATTGGGTTGATATCCTTGATTGTATTATTAATTCTTCCTGCCACCTATTCAGCAGTCACGCTAACGATAGATCAGGCACGAAAAGAAGGAATCAAGCAGTTTGTAGGAAAAGAGTTCACCAATCATACGGTCATTAGTCAAGTCTACAAGTCAAGCAAAAATGAATTGGTCTTGACGATTGTTGGCAATCCGCTTTCAGAAGAACAATTAGAAACGCTCCGCCAAAAACAAGCCTCTTACGGTATTCAATCTGTTCATTTAAAAGTCAATCAAGTGAATCAAATTCATAATTCGACAAAATTGGATAGTGAAACGACCAAAGAATTTTATGAAAATATTAATAAGTATATCGATCAAAAACTCTCTGAAAAAAATTCACAAAAAGATCTTCTAAAAGAAAATGAAGAAGACAAGGATTAATGATATTGAACTTATCTCAAAAAAAAGCAACGGATTTGCCGTTGCTTTTTTTCATAGTTGCGATAGTCTTGCTAAACCAGAATCGCCCCATATACCATTTACAGATGCCACTTTTATACGAATAAGAGAATACAATATGAATATTGCTACAAACCTATTTATTGTAAATGAATTTTTTCTTTCCATTGTTGGATTTGTGCCACTTCTTCTGCCACGATTGTTTGTCCAATCTGCATTTGACGTGCTACGCACTCTGGCGCTGTACCGCTGTAGTTACTACGACCTGCTACGCAAGCTTCGATGGTAATGGCATCCAAGATATCTGCTTCAAAGTGGTGTGAAATAGCTTTGAAATCTTCCACTGACAAATCTAACAACACACAACCTTTTTCAATGCAATGTTGTACCGCTGCCCCTACAATGGCATGAGCTTCACGGAACGGTACCCCTTTTTTCGCCAAGTAGTCCGCCATATCCGTAGCATTGGAGAAATCATCGTCCAACACTGCTTTTGTATGGTCTCCATTAACTTTCATATGGCGTAACATGTCAGCTGTAATAGAGATAGCAAAATGCAAGGTATCGATCGTGTCGAAGACGCCTTCTTTATCTTCTTGCATATCCTTGTTGTACGTCATTGGCAGGCCTTTCATGGTTGTAAGAAGTCCCATCAAATGTCCGTAAATACGACCTGTTTTACCACGTACGAGTTCACATACGTCTGGATTTTTCTTTTGTGGCATAATGCTGGAACCAGTGCAATGGGCATCGTCTAATTCGATGAACCCAAACTCTGTGCTAGACCATAGGATTAATTCTTCGCTTAACCGACTTAAATGCATCATCACTTTTGCCCCAAAGCTGAGGAACTCTAGTACATAGTCACGGTCGCTGACAGCATCCATACTATTTTCATAGATGGCATCGAAATGCAACAATTCTTTCGTCATATTTTGATCGATAGGATAGGTCGTACCTGCCAAAGCCCCTGCCCCTAATGGCATCACATTGGCATGTTTAAAGATTAACGGTAAATTATCAAAGTCACGACTGATCATGGAGAAGTACGCCATCATGTGGTGGCTAAATAACACCGGTTGCGCCCGTTGTAAATGGGTATATCCAGGGATAATCACATCTTTATACTTCTCTGCTACTTCTAAGAAGGCTTGTTGCAAGTTCACTAGTTCCTCGCCCATGTGTACCACCGCCTTGCGGATGTACATATGTAAATCCACTGCTACTTGGTCATTCCGACTACGTCCTGTATGGAGACGTCCGCCTGCCTCACCGATGGCATCGGTTAAGCGTTTTTCTATATTCATATGGATGTCTTCTAATGCCACAGAAAACTCGAAATCTCCAGCATCGATCTGCTTTTCAATAGCCTGTAAACCTGCTACGATGGCATTTTTATCTTCCTTAGAAATGATGTGTTGCGCTGCTAGCATTGTGGCATGGGCAATACTGCCTGCCACATCTTCTTTATACATACGGGAATCAAAGGAAATAGAGGACGTGAAGTCCTCTACTGCCTTATCCGTCCCTTTGGTAAACCGTCCGCCCCAAAGTTTCGCCATTATTTTAAACCTGCTTTCTCTTTCATTAATGCATTAATTGTTAAAGGCAATCCGAATAAATTGATGAACCCTTCTGCATCAGCTTGGTTATATACATCATCTTCTTCAAATGTTACAAATTCTTGGTTATACAAGGAGTATGGAGATGTAGATCCTGCGCTGATAATATTACCTTTGTACAATTTCAATGTCACTTGACCGGTTACTATTTGTTGTGTGCTATCCACGAAAGCTTGTAAAGCGCTCATCAATGGGGCAAACCACATGCCATCATACACAAGTTCCCCGTATTTATTCGCCACCAATTCTTTATAATGGTATGTGGCTCTGTCTAGGCAAAGATATTCTAATTCTCTGTGCGCATACATGATGATAGCTCCACCAGGATTTTCATAGACACCACGAGATTTCATGCCTACTAACCGATTTTCTACAATATCCACGATGCCGATACCATTAGCTGCGCCGATTTCATTTAAAGTTTGTAAGATGGTAAGTGGAGACATGGCTTGACCATTCACCGCTACTGGCACACCTTCTTTGAAGTCGATGGTCACCATAGTTGGTACATCTGGAGCTTCTTCTGGAGATTTGCTAACTAAATATACATCATTTTTAGGTGCATTCTTAGGATCTTCTAAATCACCACCTTCATGAGATAAATGCCATACGTTTTGGTCCATGGAGTATGGGTGTTTTTTAGTCGCCACTACTGGAATATCGTGTTTCGCTGCATATTCCATGCAATCTTCCCGAGATTTCAATTCCCACTCACGCCATGGAGCAATGATTTTTGTATTTGGTGAAAGTGCTTTGATAGTCAATTCAAAACGAACTTGGTCGTTCCCTTTACCTGTCGCACCATGAGCAATGGCATCAGCACCTTCCTGTGCGGCAATTTCTACTAATTTTTTAGCAATCAATGGTCTTGCAAAAGAAGTACCTAATAGGTATTTGCCTTCGTATACAGCACCTGCTTTGACCACTGGCCAAATGTAGTCAGATACAAATTCTTCTTGCGCATCAATAATGTATGCTTTTGTAGCGCCAGATTTGATGGCTTTTTTCTCTACTGCCTCATAATCTTCTGGTTGACCTAAGTTTACGCATACTGCAATGACTTCTGCGCCATAGTTTTCTTTTAACCAAGGAATAATAACAGATGTGTCTAAACCGCCGGAGTAGGCTAATACTACTTTGTTAATGTTGCTCATAATAAACCTCTTTCTTTGTGTAAATGACTGCTATGCAGTACCTGTTTCTATCTTATGAACGTATTATACAACCACCTGCATAATAATGCAAGTATTTTTTATAAAAATTCTTTTATATACATTTTTAATCTATATGTTGCTATTCCATAGCCATTTCCTATAACCTATCATTTCATAATTGCTAAGGGCTAAATCATAATGTCTATTGTTTTTTACTAAAAATACTATAACTCTAACAATCTCAACGTTATCACTACTCTGTTACATTACAAATATCTTACGTGTATATAACAAGGACAAACCACTTTACTATAAGATTCTATAAGTCCTATTGTTGATACCCCCTAGATGTGATATGATGAACCCATGAAAACACTTTTTAAACTCATTCTTGTACTTGCCATTGCTGCTGGTGGTTTATATTGGTTCGCTGGGTATACCCCAGAGGACGCTAAAACGACTACGCAACATGTAGCTCATACGATAAAAGAACAAACCATTGAACAAGGGGAAGATCAACTTTCCAGAATCGACCGCATCAAACGTCTCTTTCATTTTAAAGAAGCTGTAGAGGAGGCCATGGATAAACGGGTGCCACTAGAGCATCGCGTTCGCAGCGAAGACATTAGCCCTATAGTAAAACAAGCTTTAGTGGCTACGGAAGATAAACGTTTTTATGAGCATGGAGCGGTAGACTTCTTTAGCATTGGTCGCGCCTTGTATACAAATACCATAGCCGGGCAAACCGTAGAAGGTGGTAGTACCATTACCCAACAATTAGTAAAAAATTTATTCTTATCCTCCAAGCGTATCATGTCTCGTAAGGTGGAAGAAGTATTTCTTGCCTATTTGATGGAGCATTATTACAGCAAAGATGAAATCATCACCATGTATTTGAACACCATTTATTATGGTACCGATTACTATGGTATTAAAGCAGCCTCTGAAGGATACTTTAAGACAGAACCAAAGGACCTTAACTTAAGTCAAGCTGCTGTGCTGGCAGGCATTCCACAAGCGCCGTCCTACTTTAACCCAGTAAGCAACATAGATGCTACAAAACAACGACAACGGACAGTATTAACCTTAATGGCACAACAAGGGATTATCTCCTATGCAGATATCGATAAAGCCTATTATAAGAGACTTGACGCTCCGAAGAAACAACAGAATCACTAAATAAAAATAGAGGAAAGTTGAACAAAACCTATCAACTTTCCTCTATTTCATTTCCTACTTATTTTTTACAATCTCTAGCTGTACATATACTTTCTATATTTGATACCACTAGGCATGACTACTTAACAGTTGCAGAGTGGGCTTATGATTTTTAACTTATTTCCCTAAGTTTCCTACTGGCACATAAATGCTACCACTAGACATAGGGGCAATAGTCCCTTGGTCGTAAATCAACACAATCTCATGATTTTCACGGGCAAAGAAACTATTTGGCTTGCCTACTGTGGCATCTGCATAGATAGATTTTTTACCATCTTTCGGTAGTTGTTGTATTCCTGCTGTAATCTTCTCTTGTGGAAGTCCACCAAAGTCATTTAAGGACAGCGTACGGCCTGTGGTGGTATTAAAAGTAAATCCCTTTTCCACGTTTACCCCATGAGACGCATTGTCTTCTATTGTATAGGATGTGATAGTGACAGAAAAAATACCATTCCCATCTGCTTTAACATCATAACTCATATACAGATTTTGTTTTTCTCCATCTACTGCTTTTTCATTCATCTTTTGGACTTGCTTACGAAGCTTTTCTACATACTCTGTAATCGTCTTATTTATTGCTTTCGTCACGTAAGGACTTACAGATTGCACTCGTGGGTATGTCAAATCCATATGATTTTCTTTCACTGTCTCTGGTTTGACTGTTACTTGCAAACGATCTGTAAACGCTTTTGCCGCTGGTGCTACGATTTGTTTTTTATCTTGTCTAGCTTTCATCGTTTCTTCACGGATGATGCGATTGGTTTCTGGCGATGCTGTTATAGAGATACGTTCACCTACAGCAATCGGTGTTTCTTTCACCACCGTAACATCTGCTGCCTGTAACGCCATCGGTAAACAAGCGGCCATGAATAGAGCGCCAAATATCTTTCTTTTCATAGTCTGTCTCCTTATGATATAGGAATAATTATTTCTTTATATATACACTAACTAGATGAACCTTATATGAATATTTTAACTATATTCTCTCAAAAAGACGTATGTATACAATATTTACTATATTTTTTATTGAAAGTCTATGAGAATACTGATACAATGGATGAGATAGTAGTGTATTTTAAGGAGGTATAACTATGAAGCATGATTTTATGAGTCATGATATTAGCTTACCGGAATTAACAGTCAGAGGTATGTTACTAGGTGCGATTATTACATTAATCTTTACTGCATCTAATGTATACTTAGGGCTAAAAGTAGGTTTGACGTTCTCATCCTCCATTCCGGCTGCCGTAATATCTATGGCAATCTTACGCTTCTTCAAGGATTCCAATGTTCTTGAAAACAACATGGTACAAACGCAAGCATCTGCTGCTGGTACCTTATCTGCAGTCATTTTCGTATTGCCAGGTCTATTGATGATCGGTTATTGGCAAAACTTTGACTTATTGGAAACATTGTTATTATCCGCCTGCGGTGGCTGTCTTGGGGTATTATTTACCATTCCATTACGCCGCGCTATGGTTATGAACAGCGACTTACCATATCCAGAAGGTCGTGCCGCTGCTGAAATCTTGAAAGTAGGCTCCAGTGTTCCTGGTGAAACAGTAAAACAATCTGGTGGTATGAAAGAAATCGTATCTGGTGGCGCATTGGCTGGTATCATCAGCTTTGTTACACAAGGTTTACGTGTCTTAGGCGAATCTAAATCATTCTGGTTCCCTGTAGGTGCTGGTGCTACACAAATTCCTTTCGGTTTCTCCTCTGCCTTATTAGGCGCAGGTTTCCTAATTGGTATTGCTAGTGGTATCGCTATCTTAATCGGTATGATTATTGCTTGGGGTGGTTTCGTACCATACTTAACAAATCATCTACCAAACCCAGATAATTTGCAAGCTATCAAATTCTCTAGCACAGTTTGGAAAACAAAAGTCCGCTTTATCGGTGCTGGTACTATCGGTGTGGCAGCGATTTGGACATTGCTAACATTGATCAAACCAATTATTGAAGGTATTAAATTATCTATTAAGTCCATGACGGCAAGCGCTGAATATCGCGACACACACCGTATGGATACAGATATGAAACCATCTACTATTGGCGTTGTATTTGCATTAATTATTATTGGCTTAATCATTTGCTTCTACTCTTTCGTGTCTGCGCTTCCAATGTCTGCAGGTCTTGCTTGGACATTAGTGATTGCAGGTATCGTAGTGGCATTGTTAATCGGCTTCTTCGTAGCTGCTGCTTGTGGTTACATGGCTGGTTTGATTGGTACTTCTGCAAGTCCAATCTCTGGTATCGGTATCATCGGTATCATCGTATCTTCTCTAGTAGTATTTGCCATCGGTTCTGCCAATGACTTATTATCTACTCCAGAAGGCGTAAAATTCTCCACTGCCTTGGCGATCTTCATGACATCCGTGGTTATCTCCATTGCAGCAATTTCCAACGATAACTTACAAGACTTGAAAACTGGTCAATTAGTAGGTGCTACACCTTGGAAACAACAGGTAGCTCTATTAATTGGTTCCTTAGCTGGTGCCGTAGCGATTGCTCCAGTACTTGACTTGTTATACCATGCATATGGTTTTACAGGCGCTATGCCTCGTGAAGGAATGGATCCTGCTCAAGCATTATCTGCTCCACAAGCTACTTTGATGCGTCAAATCGCAGAAGGTATTTTCAATGCTAATATGGATTGGACATACATTTTCTACGGCATCGTAGTGGGTATCGTCGCTATCGTTGTAAACTTAATTTTAAAATCTACAACAAAATCCTTAACATTACCACCACTTGCAATTGGTATGGGTATCTACTTACCTCCAACTTTGGAAATGCCTCTTGTAATGGGTGCCATCATCGGTTACTTCGTAAATCGTTACATTACAAAACGTGCGAAAGAACGTGCTGGTGCTTATGCAGATGCTGACGTAGAACAATCTAACCGCCGTGGCGTATTGTTCGCTTCTGGTTTGATCGTTGGTGAAAGTATCATCGGCGTTATCATCGCTGGTATCATCGCCTTCTCCGTAAGTACAGGTGGTAGCGAAGCGCCTCTTCAATTAGCTTTCACTGAAGCAAAATCCTATGGTGATACAGCTGAATGGTTAGGCTTTGCAGCATACATTTTCGTTGCACTTTGCTTAATTCGCATCGTTATTGCTTCTAAATTCAACAAAGCAGAAGCAGAAGCAATCGAAAACATGAATAAATAAAACACTACACATATCACAAAATAGGCTGTAACCATTTGGTTGCAGCCTTTTTTACTTCGCTAAAGAAATACACAAATAATAAAGGACTGAAGTAAATTCTAACGCATCATTTTACTTCAGTCCTTTTATATTTGTATCATACTAGCATATACAATGCTACCTTAATGTATTCTTTCTAGCATATACAATGATACTATTATCCATTGTTTCTACCATATTTATAGATCCACACCAGTCCATAGATACATCCGATGACTGTGGCAATCATACCACCAATGGATACATCCCAAAGAAAGGCTAATGCCACACCGATAGTAGTAGCTACGGTAGATACTATCATACTAATGAATAGCATGGCTTTCACAGAACGAGCTAGCATAAATGCCGTTGCTGGTGGACCAATCATACAACCCGTTACCAAGATAGCCCCTACCGTTTGGAAGGATGCCACTGTGGTTAAAGAGGTTAACGTCATCAGCCCATAGGATACTGCCATTGGCATCGCTTGATATACCTTAGCACACACTGGATCAAAGGTGGTAAGGATTAATTCTTTCTTAAACAGCGCAATACATACCGCATTGATAAGGCATACCAACATGGCAATCCATAACAACATAGGTCCTAAGTCATAGGCATCTACGGTAAAGCGTTGGAACGTGGCAAAGGCTAAATCGCCTAAAATCGCCGTATCTACATCGAGATGTATGTGTTTACCAAATAAGGTAACTAACACAATGGCTAAGGCAAATAAGAAGGGAAACACAATACCGATAGCTGCATCTGGTCTAATATAACGACGCCGTTGCATCCATTCCACTGCATACACCGTCCCTACTCCCATAGCAGTAGCACCAATGATGAGCCAAGGGGAGTTCAAATCTTTTGTCACCAAAAAAGCTAATACAATACCTAAAAAAACAGTATGAGTAATGGCATCCACCATCATAGATAAACGACGCAACACCAAGAATGTACCTATGAGGCTACAGCTGATACCTGTCACTGTGGCGATACCCCATATTTCTAAGATATGACTCATCCTAAACACCTCCTCATGAGGCGTTTACCATTAGCCAATACTAAACTTAATAAAATCATACCAGTCATAACAATGATGATAATAGGGCCCGTAGGAAGATTGCCCCATAGGGCGCTCACAAAAGTTCCCATAAAGGCGACTACACTACCACAGATGGCAGCAATAATTACCAAGGTCCGCAAGGAATGAGTCCACTGGCGACCAATCATGGCTGGACCAATCAGCAAGGAGCTAATTAAAATAACACCTACCGTCCGTATGCCTATCACAATAGTCACTACGAGCGCCGCTCGATAAAAAAATCGTACCTTTGACACAGGGATACCCATCAACTGCGCCTCAATAGGGTCAAATACGGTAAGACTCAATTCTTTCCAAAGTATAATAACCCCGCCTACAATGCAGGTTCCACAAATGGCCATCACCCAAATGTCACTTTGCATCATGGTTACAGCTTGTCCAAAGATAAACGTATTCAGACCTGCCTGTCCAGCATTTTCCATAGACTGTACTCGCGTTAATAACACTGTCCCAAATCCAAAGAAGGTTGCTAAAATCGTAGCTAAGGCTGCATCAAAACGAACTCCTTTTTGGGATGTTTTATACATAATCCATTCTGACAAACAGGCCGTGCAAATCGCACCTAGTAATAGCACTGTGGTGTCTTTCACACCTGTTAGAAGAAATCCTGCCACTACCCCAGGTAGTGTGGAATGGGCTACGCCATCACCTAGTAAGCTTTCTTGACGCAATACTGCAAAGGTTCCTATGACGCCACATACCAAGCCTAACATCACCGTCCCCAGTGCTACGATTTGAAATGTATATTGTTGTAATAATTCCATGGTGCCTCCTAGTATGAATATGTCTCATCTAGGATAGGGGATCCCACTATATCTCGAACCGGCCCCATGCCCACCAATCTACGATTCACGCAGAGAACTTGATCAAAATAAGCTTCCAAAGTTTGCAAATTATGATGTACGATTAGCAATGTTTTTCCTGCTGCTTGCATTTCTTTCATAATCTTTACTAACACAGATTCTGTGGTCTTATCAATGCCTTTAAAGGGTTCATCTAGCAAGTACACCTCTTGGTTCTCCACCAAAGCACGAGCTAGAAATACACGCTGTTGCTGTCCTCCTGACAATTGTGAGATAGACCGCTGTGCATAGTCTAACATGCCTACCGTTTGCAAGGCTTTTGTCGCCTCATCTCGTTCACGTTTCCCTGGGCGTGTAAACCAACCTAGTCTGCGGTAGGTGCCCATCAATACCACCTCAAACACCGTAATGGGATAATCCCAATCTACCGCTGAGGTTTGTGGTACGTAGGCAATATGATTATAAATACTATTCCTTTTCACGCCTCCATAAGCAGAAACTGTTTTAGTATCTAATGTTAACTCAATCGTTCCTTCTACTAATGGCACAAGCCCTAACATGGCTTTCACCAAGGTTGATTTGCCGGCACCATTAGGACCAACTATGGCCGTCATCGTTCCTTGTTCAATCTGAAAGGATACATCTTTCAGCACCACCGTATCATCATAGGCTACTGAAAGATGATTCACTTTCAAAATACACTTGCTGTCACTCATCATTTAAGAGCGCCTACAATGGTATCGATGTTGGCTTTGACCATGCCAATGTAAGTGCCGCCTTCTGTGTTAGGAGAACCTAAGGAGTCGGAGTATAATTCACCGCCGATAGCTACGTCCCAACCTTTAGCTTTACATGCTTCTTGTACAGCTTCGATTGTTTTATGAGGAACAGAAGATTCTACGAAGATAGCTTTGATTTTGTGGTCTACAATAAATTGTACTAAGTCGTTCATATCTTTTGTGCCCGCTTCTGTAGCTGTGCTCACACCTTGCAAACCTTTTACTTCAAAGCCATAAGCACGAGCAAAGTAATGGAATGCATCATGCGCTGTAACTAATACACGAGATTGTTCAGGAATTTCTTTTGTTCTATCTTTAATATATTGATCTGCTGCATCTAATTCTTTCATGTATGCTTCGTAATTAGCCACATAATCTTTTTCATGTTTAGGGTCTTTCGCTACCAATGTATCTTTTACCACTTTGGCAGCTAATTTCCAGTTTTGTACATCGAACCAAATATGAGGGTCTTTTGCATCTGGACCTTCTTCTTCAAAGGCTAACAATGTGGATGGATCCATATCTTTAGACACTTCCACTACTGTTTTGTTGGATTTTTTTAATTCTTGGAATACTTGGCCCATTTTACCTTCTAAATGGATACCATTCAAGAAGATTATATCGCCTTTTTGTAAAGTAGATACATCACCTGCACTAGCTTGGTATAAATGTGGGTCTACCCCAGCCCCCATCAATCCTTGTACTGTTACATGGTCACCACCAATTTTTTGTACTAAATCTGTAATCATTGTTGTAGTAGTTACCACTTGTAATGGCTTACTATCTTGTACCGTATCCGCTTGCTTTCCACAGCCTGCAATAGCCATAATACAAACGGCAAACACAATGAACAGCCGCCATAATTTAAATTCTTTCATGGTCTTTCCTCCCTTACTAAACATGTGGGATGTCCTGTACTATCCCTAAATTAAAAATTCCATGAGTCTTACTTATGTATACTATATCACAACTGATAGCATTTCTCAATATAGATTTTTAATTATGTCTTTCAAAGAATGAAAGAATTAGCTATTACCTTTATTATCATTTATATTTATGATAATGGGTATTGTTTATTTGGATGTAAATATATTATTTTCAACTTTTTTATCGCACCTAAATTCCTATCATATAGATGACAAGCTTCTATAGGTGTGATATACTATGGATATAAACGTTGATTAAGTCCATCGGGACAACGAACCCCCACAGTTCCAGCTGTGGGGGTTCTGCTTTTTATAGAGAGCGACCTCTATATGAGGCTAGTTACCTTTAAATCTCTTGTCTAGCCATTTGCAAAAATAATAACTAATTACCCCTGCCACAACAGAGACTGTTACGTTGATTAACAAATCCATCGGTGCACCCCCTTCCTGTCACCAGTATTGGGGAGGTAACATCTATAGTATAACAAAATTTTACGTATTGCAAAATATTAACTAATCAATTTTACAACATAAATAAGATATCCAGATCTTTATAAAACAGTAAACACGGTCACTTCTCTAGCACAGTTCAACCGCACAGGGAACCAATGTCCCGACCCTCGGCTTACATAGGCAAATAATCCTTGCTCTTCGTAGAGTCCTTTCCAATATGGCTTGTACACTGGCACTAGGTTCACGCTCCACAGATTGATCTGTCCACCATGGGTATGTCCAGATAAGGTTAATGGGATATGTCTACGAAATGCTTCAGGGATATAGTTCGGATGGTGCGCCAACAAGATAGGATATGCATTGTCGGGCATACCTTTCATGGCTTTGTCCAACAAGCGTACGTTTTCCTCTTGCACATCATCTTTAAAGTGGTAATCCATGCCCACTAAATACACAGGGCGAGGTCCACCGAATATCTGTTGATGGCTATTGCGATACATATGCATCTTCGTTTGGTGTAACCGCTTCCACACACGCTCTACATCGACACGGTATTCGTGATTTCCTAAAATATAATCAATGCCATCAGGAAAATCTTGTACACGGCTATCTAGATAATCTGCCACTTCATCAAGATACCCCAAATCATCGATTAAATCTCCAGTGATAACCAGTCGATTCGGGTGTTCACTAGCAATGGCATCCACCATTTCTTTCAACTTATCCATGCCGATGAAAGGGCCTATATGAATATCGCTGAGTTGTCCAATTTTATATCCTTTCAGCACCTCTGGTCTATCTTTCAAAGCCAATTGTATCTTGCGTAGTTGTAGTTCACCATTCCCTTGAAAGGCCGCTACTGATCCTGTGACACCTACTACAGCAGGTACCACCACAGCAGTACGTTTAAAGAAATTCCTCCGTGATTCGTCGATAGGACTATCCCCGCTGTCAGAGCGAGCCCCTAAACGCATAAGTCCATAGAATACACCGAAGATCGTCAATACTGCAAAGCTGCCGAACAGTGCTACAACCAATCCATTCAGTTCGATTAGGACCGGGCGCACTAGATCCATCACCATACCACCATGGATACTGTACATAAGACGTTGTAGGACAATCGTTCCTACTGCAAGGGCTAACCCCAGTACACCACCATAGATTAGTCCCTTTCGTTTCGAACCGTTTCTAAATAAGGCTACCCAGTATCCTGTCATAGTTCCAAAAAGAGCCATTCCAAGCACCAAGATTCCTATTAATATATATATTCTCATCTATATCACTCCTCGGTATAGATTAACAAAGATCAATGAATTTACCATGAGGCCCTGCCCAAGGTAAGACGTGAAAGGCCTCTTTACGACAGAGAATCCAATCCTCCTTCAGAGGAATAATCTGACCTTCTGCTATAGCTTGTTGCACCGCTTCATCACCTTCTAGCATAATTGTATTCGACGAATCTATTGCCACCTCTGTAGCTTCTCCTCGGTAGCCTTTCATCGTCCATTTGCGATGGCTAAAAATATGGGTTACTTCCTTTGCCATAGGTCGTTCCATAGTGACGGTAACCCCAATGGATTGTAACCCCTCAATTAATTCTACTTTGCGACTCTCTGCTGTGCCACCTTCTACGCTGGGAAACTCCCACATATTCTGCAGCAATCCTTCTTTGGGTCTTCGATGCAATAGGTAGTACCCATCTACTGTAGAAATAATCCCTACGTATAATTGGACAGATTGTACCTTTGTTTTCTTAATCCGTATAGGTAACTGTTGCTCTGTTCCTACTGCTTTTGCTGCACAATCCTGTACTAACGGACAGGCCTCACAACGAGGTGTTTTAGGAATGCAAATAGATGCCCCAAAGTCCATAAGGGCTTCGTTAAAGTCGCCTGGTCGATCGTAGGGCATAGTATCCTCTACCAAGGAAGTAATCACTTTTTTCCCTACGGTCCCTAAAATATCTTCGTGGATATTGTATAGACGAGCATAGACACGAAGTACATTCCCATCGACAGCAGGTTCACGAAGGTTATACGCAATGGAGAGTACTGCCCCAGCTGTATAGGAGCCTACGCCTTTTAAAGATTCCATTTCCTTCCGCGATCTCGGTACTTGTCCCCCATAGGTTTCCACCACTTCTTTCACACCTTGATGCAAATTACGAGCCCTAGAATAATACCCCAAACCTTGCCATGCGCGAACCACCGTATCTTCTTCGGCACTAGCTAAACTTTCAAGTGTTGGAAATTGTATTACCCAGTTTTCAAAATAAGGACGCATGGCCTCAATTCGAGTTTGTTGAGACATCACTTCCGACACCCAAATCCGATAGGGGTCTTTACTTTCACGCCAAGGCAAATCACGCTTATGCACATCATACCAATCTAATAAATGTCTCGTCCATGCCACTTGGCTTTGCTGTTCTACTTGTTTCACTTCATGCCCTCATATATCCAAGCCGTCATACGGTCTACATCGTCGCTTTCTAGCACCTTTTCTACAGTTATAAATTGCATGGATTCTATCGTACTATTATCTTCTTTGAAAGTAATGATACCTTTCAACTTCTCGCCACGCCAAACCCGTGGAATCCACTCTTCATCACCAGCCCACATATGGTCAAAGGGAGTGTTCTCCAACGTAAACCAATGAGGCTCCATCTCTTCTGATTCCAAAGGAATGCCTTGAAATTGTTCTACCATATATACATAACTAATATGGCTCAACTCCGGTGAGTAAGGAAACTGAAAGTCCAATAGCGCCACTGCCTGTAGGTCCTCTTCTTTCACCAGTAAGGATACTTCTTCGAAGACTTCTCGCACGGCGCAAGCACGGAAACTTTCACCATCCTCAATTTTACCACCAAATCCATTATAATAGCCGGCTCCAAAGCCGCGTTTTTTACGTCCTAATAAAAATAAATTTTCCCGTTTTGGAAAACATAATGTTGTAGGTCTCATTAGTTCCTCCTATTCTTTTTTTATTATATCATGTTTCACACTTTCATAAACCTCGCCCCCTATGATACTATAGTAATAGTGAGGTGAACTATGAAAGAACCATTAATTTTTGATATTGCTCTGGGACAAACAAAGCCCAACAGCATGCACAATCGCGACAGGCACTGCCCATTTTGCGAACCCTCGCAATTAACCGATATACTAGATACATCTGGGTCCATCATTTGGCTCATGAATAAATACCCTGTATTAAAACACACATGGCCTACAGTTATCATCGAAACTCCACCCCATGTGCATACAGAATATTCTAAATTGCCCTTGTTAGATGCGGTCCATATTTTAGAGTTTGGGAGAATGAAATGGGAAGAGGTAAAATCCGACCCTCGTTTTACCTCCGTCTTATTCTTTAAAAATTACGGCCCCATGTCTGGAGGCTCTATTTATCACCCTCACAGCCAAATCATTGGCCTAGAGGACTATGATTACCGTGAAGATATTCACAGAGAACATTTTAAAGGATGGATCATCTATGAAGAGGATGGTCTTCGTATAACCTTATCCAATCATCCTATCCATGGATTCTTTGAATTTAATATGCGGTTTGATCCCCAATTAGATACATCCATATTAGCCAAGTATTTACAACGTACCTTACGCTATGTATTAGAAGGATTTTCTAAATATGTAAAATCTTATAATCTATTTTTCTACGATATAAATGACGGTTATCACTATCTAAAAATTGTGCCACGCTATATAACATCACCACTTTTCATCGGTTATGGAATTCCACAAGTGTGTCATGAAACACGCGCCTTAGAGGTCATCCGTCATATACAGTCATATTTACACAATTCTTTGGAGGTTTAATGAAAGTTTTTGCCATTGGCGATTTACACCTATCTGGGCAACCACCAACAAAACCTATGACCATCTTCGGTCCACACTGGGATAACCACTGGGAACGTATCCAAGCACACTGGCGAGAACATATAGAGCCTGATGATCTAGTCTTTCTAGTAGGTGATATGTCTTGGGCTATGCGCCTTAGTGATGCAAAGGTAGATCTAGATACCATTGCAACCCTGCCTGGGAAAAAGTTTATGATTCGTGGCAATCACGATTATTGGTGGACAAGCCTGCAAAAAATGAATACTCTTATGGAAGGACGTATCACATTCTTACAAGGTAGAGGTTTGTACCATAATGGCATCGCCTTCGGTGGCACGAAAGGCTATATCTATCCACAAGACCCTTTCTTTAAAGAAGCTGATGACCGCCACATCTATGAGCGGGAATTAATCCGTACTAAAGCAGCTCTAGACGCTATGGAAACTGCTATTACTGAAAGTGGTGATGACCCATCTCAGATAACACGCATACTGTTACTGCACTATCCACCCACCTTAGAAAATCATGCCAATGGATTTACGGACCTACTAGAACAGTACCAAGTAGATCACTGCGTGTTTGGTCATTTACATGACAAAGCATCATTTCAAAAAGTACCTTCTCATTGGGGGCATACACAATTACACTTAGTCTCAGCAGATGCTGCTAATTTTATGATGAAGGAGATACCATGAGCCGTATCCACAAAGAACACTTACAAGCAGGGTACATCTTTGGTGACCCTCATAACTCAGAATACCTATACCTACCCGCCGGAGAAGTTGGCTCCAGCGACCCTCGATGCATATTCGAACAAGGGCCTACAAAAGAAGACCTAACCCTAGACGAAGCGTGCCGTATCATCGATCGATATACACTAAAACCATGTAAGCACCCAAAACTAGGCAAACGGTCATTTTAAGGTACCATCTACCTATATTGGTTGCACTATATTTTGACAAATTCATTCATGTATATACTATGGCAATATTATATGTCATTCATAATAGAGTACCACCTATAATAAAATAAGTAGCCTTACGCGACAAACTATGTTACACTAAACATAATAAAAGAAGAGCCATCAACGTGTCTTAGGCGTTAGGCTCATCTCAAATACTAGAAATTTGATTTGCCTAACGTGTTAAGTACTTGCAATACTTATCTTGACGTTAGGCTTTTCACTGACATATTTAAGTAAGTTAAAAATGCTATAACCAACATTCCAAATTGTATTAGTAAACTAAAAAACTCGAATGGTGTCATAGTATCACCTCCTCCCATTAGTTAGGAAGAGATGAGCCCAACTCACGTTGATAGATCTTCTATATTTATAGTATAGCGCATTTTTACATTTCGTTGATATAGATTAAAATAATTATCAATTCCCTAAGAAACGCCGTTGCGTGTAGAACACCAGTGGCGTTCCTTTTTTGTCTAAATAAAGTAATACTAGAAGAGCAGGACATGTTCCGGAGCAAACCTAACCACTGTATCAGTTTGTGGAGGAATATGTCGTGCTCTTCCTTTTGCTAGTAAAAGAAACGCCACTGGTTTCATAACGAAACCAGTGACGTCTTAAAAAGGGGGGTATTTATGTTGTTTGTGTTATGTTTGTGTTATTTGTATTTATATAGTAAGGGAGTTTTAAGGAGAATAATACTAAGATTAGTATTTGCTAGTTTTTGCTTTTACATTGATAACTTCGCCAGTCATTGCATCTACTTTGACTTCAGCTTCTTTACCACTGCCATCGATCATATCTAATTCATATACTAGACGACCATGTTCTTTTTCTACAGACCAATCCATGGCTTCAAAGGCACCGCCCACTTTTTCTTGAGCTTTTGTTTCTGCTACTTCTGGCATGATAATATCATTCACATCAAAGGCTTTAGACATACTATGGCTACCTTTCATAGCTTGCCCATACATCATGGAACCTTGTTGTTTCATATGTTTACCTTGTTTCATTGGTTTTACTTCTGTGTTTAAAATATCTCCATTTTCACGGATATGCATTTCAATTTTTAGACCGTCCACAATACCATCTACTTCATAGGTTGGATTATGTTTTCCATCATAAGAAATACCTACAATTTGTGCATCTGGATATAAGGATTTGAAAGTTGTTACAACCCCTTTATAATCTACATCACTCAATGGTAATACGCTAGGTACCACACTACCTACACCATTCCAAGAATTAATTTTTGCCATTTGATCCGCAGGAACACCTTGTACTTTCGCAGCATTTGCTACACCACTTGCCATCATAAGTCCTGCACCTAGAGCCATTACAGCAGCTCCTAAACGAAACATTTTTTTCATAATTTCCTCCTTCACGTGCCCTATGCATCGTGTCTTATTTTTCTATTAAGGAATATTCGTTATTTCTAACTTGCTTATATCTTACCTTTTATATATGAAAAAAGCATGAAAAAAATATGAGCCTTCTATGAAATTATTATGAATATTACATGAGCTTTAGTAACCCTTTATATCCTTACACAGAGTATCCTATATGCTCATCTACTACATTATATCAAATTTCGATATATATAGGATCTATACTAAATGTTGGGGCTACTCATATAAGAGTAGATGTCTGTTTTATATAAAATGTATTTATAAGGTGCTTTAACTGACCTTTAAGCAATCTTGTATTAAATGTTATAGCTATCTTCCAATCTAGATGTTGGCATGAAGATAATCTGATTTAAGAGCAATTATGACGTGTTAATTTATAATAATATATTTTTGTTGTCCTGAAGATGTCTTTTCTAATATTTTTATATTAGAATTCTCGCTATTTACGTAATTCAGAAAAAGAGATCCCAACAATAATCTATCTTTTCTTTCTATCCTATTCCATTCGTAACCCTTAAATAATTCTCTAAGTAAAAATACCTCATTCGTCTTTAAATTTATCGTTTCTTTAATTGCTATTTCCAATAAAAAGTTCACATCCATTTTTATCACCTCGTATCAATGTTATTAACAACGTTGTTGATAACATTATACCATTTAGATATTCAAATTGCAATAGTCATAAAAATGATCTTACACCTCGAAGTTGGAAAATACATTTACTGCCATTCATAACTGTTATCTCATCTTGGCTCATCAGCTCCTTTCCTGTCTTTTGTAATTGAGTCCATAACTATTAGCATTGGAGCGTGTTTCTGATGTGTTAAATAGGCCGATAGTTTCTTTACCCAGTGTTTTAGATAGCGCTTTAAGTGCGATCTTTTCCTTTCCACTAAGAAAGAAGGTGCTGTCACAGTTACCTACAATAGTATCTCCATTATCCTTGTAGATTGCCTTTAGCTGAAATTGTACCTGCCTGCTCTCGCAGACTATTTTTTTAATCATCATCTTTTTAGTGGTTTTAAGTTATTTGCATAAGGTTTTTAGTTCAGATAAGGCCTTTTCTATAGAAGCTAGAGAGCAGGTTAAATACGTTGTTATGGATATGTCTTTACTATTTAAGTTAGTGATACAAACTATATTCCTTCATGCGCATATCGTGGCAGATCGTTACCATGTGTGTCGTTTGGTAGATTGAGCTCTCGAGCGAGCAAAGCTACTAGAAATATTGCGTATATCCAATGACCTACGCCTGGCGTATGGACTTAGATTAACCTTTAGAAGGATGTAATAACAAAATTAAAGTATTAAAGAGAATAAGTTATGAGGTACGTCATTTTGAATGATTCAGAGTTCGTATGCTTCTATTGAGCAAAAAATAGCACTAGCTATTTAAATAGCTAGTGCTAGGAACTTTCCCCACATTTGACAAAGAGCCCAAATACAAAAAGAGACAACACCGAAATGTTGTCTCTTTATCTGTTTTAGTATGCTAGATAGTAATTAGTGCTTAACCATTGTTAAGATACCTTCCAATTGTGGGAAGAACTCTTGACCAAAGTAAGCAAAAATACCAGAAATAACTAAGTATAACAAGAAGTATTTAGCTACATGAACCATGATGGAACTTGCATCGATGGAATGACGTAATTGGTCAGCTTTTTGTGCATCGATTTTGTGTTCTTCGATGAATGTGTTAAGAGCAGGACCTACGGCACCGATGGCAATCGCAATACTTTGTGGGGAGAACATTTTACCAACACCAGCGGAACCAGAGTTAGTTGCTGCCAACCACAATGCTAATGTATCATGACCAGGTGTCAATTGATGAGCCGCTGCTGTTTGCAATGGTCCGAACAATACGTTCGCATTTGTACCAGAACCTGTCAAGAAGGCACCCAATGCACCAATTACAGGAGCAAATGCAGGGTACATACTACCGGTAGCAGCTACTAATGCATTCGCAATCATGCCAGTCATACCAGAGTATGTCATCAATTTTGCAGTTACTACTACAGAAATGATTGTTACATACGTTAATTTCAAAGTTTTGAAAGTATTAGTTAATACTTGTTTTTGAGTTCCAAGACCTGCTTTTTGGATAAAACCACCAATTAAAGCGGAAATGAAAATCATGATACCAGGAGTCGCAATCCAAACGAATGTGTAAGGTTTTGCATTTACACCAGCATGGATAGGTACAGATGTTTTAAATACCATCAAAGCATTATATACAGCTGGCACCAATTTAGATGTACCAATTAACAAGATGAAAATCAAAATGAATGGAGATGCTGCAATTAAACCTTCTTTAGCAGATACTGTACGTGCAGCGCCAGTTTCAACTTTGTATTCTGGATCATTAACAGGCATTAATTTTGCGATAGCAATGATGACACCCATGATTACAATAGAAGAACCCATAACGGCTAACTCAGGACCACCTGCATACATGCTAATCAATAATTCAGGAATCGCCAATGCTAAACCAGCTAATAAAGTTTGTACAAATACACCTTTAATTGCTTTCACACCGCCCGCAATGATGCCTACGATGAAGAATGGAGTAATTACGTTTAAGAAGAATAATTGCACTGCAATGAATGTACCCAATTCAGCTGGTTGTAGACCAGTCAAAGATGCCAATGTTGTTGTTGGAATCGCAATAGAGCCAAATGTAGTTGGTACGGAGTTTGCTACTAAACAAGCCAAGATGGATTTCAATGGATCAAATCCTACTGCTACCATCATCGCTGCTGGAATCGCAACGGCTGTACCGAAACCTGCCATACCTTCCATGAAAGCACCAAAGCCCCATGCTAACAATACGGCTAAGATACGCATATCACTAGTTACGGAAGATAACATAACTTTAATAGTTTCCATAGCTTTTGTATGAACTACTAATTGATATGTAAAAATTGCTGCTGTAATAACCAAAAGAATTGGCCAAACTGCAAGAGCTACACCTTCCATAGCTCCTGTGTACATAATATATGCATTTTCTCCATAGTAGAATACAGCTAAAATATATGTACCAATTGCTGCTGCCAAACATGCTTTCCATGCAGGCATTTTTAATACTGCCAATGCTACGATAAGCCATAGGATCGGCAAGACTGCTAAAAATATATCCATATTAACAATCCCTTTCTATAGTGTGAATCACTGTAATTCAATTCTAGCATACGCACAGTGTGATATAAACAAAAAGAGAGGAAATCCACAGATTCCCTCTCTCATATGTTCAAAGATGTTGACTGTTACCAGTCTCTAAGAAGTATTCCTTAGGGATACAAAACTACTGATTCTGCATCGATAAAGATTTGTAATTGTCAGCTATTGAACTGCAAATTAGTAGTTGGAAGCAACTGCTTTAGGTGGTTCATAGTCGCCGAAGTATTTTTTAGGATCCAATTTCAACAAGTTACATACGTCGAACAATTCTGCCACAGTTTTGTCGATAACTGGCACACCTTCTTTACGGCAAACTTCGATAGCTTCTGCTTCTTTTTCACCATGAGTATAGATGCGTTCAGCACCTTCAGCTTTAGGAGCTTCACGAAGTTCTTGTAAGAATGTGGAGAAGTGTTTTTTAACTTCTTCTGGGTTACCAAAGATTGCTGGGTTAATAGCCATGAAACCATGACAAATATTGGAACGGCCACCAGTCATACATTTATTGGATGTACCACCTTGAGAGAAGATAGATGCGAAGATTTCGCAAAGCATACCGTAACCATAACCTTTGTGGGAACCTAATTGTTCAGTGTTGCCACCTAAAGGCATGATACCGCCACCAACGTGGTCGGAGATGTTGCCCAATACTTCTGCAGCATTTTGAGATGCTTTACCGTCTTTATTTAATGCCCAACCGTTAGGCAATTCTTTGCCTAATTTATTGTACATTTCTAATTTACCACGAGTTACTACTGTTGTAGAAGCGTCGAAGAAGAAGTTGTATGGTTCAGCTGGCATTGCGAAAGCGATTGGGTTGGAACCAAGCATTGCTTTACGAGCAAATGTAGGAACCATGATTGCTTCAGAGTTAGTGCAAGAGAAACCAATTAAGCCTTCTTTTAAAGCAAGATCAGCATAGTAACCAGCGATACCATAGTGGTTAGAGTTACGAGCGGATACGATACCAATACCAGATTCTTTAGCTTTTTTAATTGCTAATTCCATAGCGAAATGACCAACTAATTGACCCATTGCATCATGGCCTTCAACAACTGCGGACACTGGAGTTTCGAATACTACTTCTGGTTTTGCTTTAATATCGATAAGACCTTTTTCAATACCTTTGTGGTAACGAACTACACGTTGCATACCGTGGGATTGGATACCGTACATGTCAGACATCATCAATACGTCTTTAATGATGCCAGCTTCTTCAGGGCTGAAGCCAAATCCTTCAAATGCGTCTTGACAGAATGCGTTAAGTTTTTCTTCTTGGATGTAAACAAAATTTCCCATCTTTAAAACCTCTTTCCCTAACCATAAAATAAATTGTGACATCTTGTAGTACTCCTCAACAGATTGTCACTACTCTTGATACGTAAATTATAGCACACATGTACACCACATGGAATAGAAATCCCCTTGTTATAGGTGTTTTACTCTTATCATATATGCATAGTTAAGAGACAATTTAATTAATTCCTTTAAAAAATAACCTAAAAACAGCTATTTTATAAGGTTAAAGCAATCATTACTTTTAGTTATGCTTCACTTATGTTCTTCCTCATAAGTCCATATATATTCATATCTATATCGAATTCCATAAAAGAACATCTATATTTATCGTTTTTCTCTATCGATATCTATCGATAATAATGACCTATTGTATAGTCTACTATAACGGTTAGTTTTATGTACTCTTTATTTCTTATCTTTTTTATCTTTTTTATCTTTTTTATCTTTTTTGTCCTTTTTGTCTTTTTTATTATTATCTGCTACTACACCAGACTCATCACTAATAGCTGCATTCATTTGTTTTGCTATATGAAAGGCTGCCTCATAGGTTGGCATAGTCACAATATTAGTAGAACCAATAGCCACTGTAGAGCCATCTACACGAGCACCACCAATAGTATTATCGTGATATAATCTAGCTAGTTTACCAGCTACTAAATAAGCTCGCATAGGTGCCGTATAATTACCTTTTGGAGTACCTTCATACACAGGTTTTCCATTGATCATTACGGTTTGTTGTTCTACTTTTACATGATTTCCAGAGTATGCATATAAGCGTTGTAAATTATCCAATACTCGTTGCGATGTTTTGGGATGATCATTAGGATTTAAAATTTTACCAAATCCCTCACGATACGTATCGCCGTATTTATTTTTAATCACTTCCATGGCAAGAGCTGCCCCACCTACATTGAAGGAGGAATCCGACAATATCATGAATCCTAATTCATCAGCATTTTTTTCTTGGGACATCGTAAATACTTGGCTATCTAAATATTTTCCCGTAAGTCCAGCCGCAATTTGGCCTAAATCTCCTGAATTAAAGGTAGCCGCTCCAATAACGGTAGATAAAATACTACTTTTTTTGGCTCCATTTACTAAATCTTTATGCTCACCGTGGCTTAACTCGTGACCAATTACTGCCGCTAAAGCATCATCATCTAGTAAATCCATAGTGCCTTTGTTAATAGACATAACTCGACCAAAGGTCATAAATGCATTGAAATCTTCATCTGGGTTAACGTACACCACATAACTGCGTTTCACATGAGGTGATTTTGAAAGCTCATCCACAATACGCTTCGCTCGCATTTGATAGGCGTAATTATCATAGACGCCTGTACGGTCTTTTGTTTTTTCCAACATTTCTTGTTGCCCTTTTTCTGTATTGTCTAGATCACTCAAATGTTGATGCACAGAAATGCCTCCTAATACACTTTTACCAAGAGCCTCCCACAATCCATGAGCTTCTACTGTAAGTATTCCTGTAGATGTAATACCCATAGTCAACACTGCTGCACACAGCATACGTTTCCAAGTCTCTTTCATTAGCTCTCCCTCCTACTTCTATATACCAGGGTCATCTTCACGATACGCCAGATCTCTAAACCGTGTATATGCCCCTTCAAACCATAGTTTTACAATCCCTAACTCACCATTACGATGCTTACGGATGATAACTTGTGTTTCTACACCATCACTAGTATCTTCTGTATCTTGATAATTTTCACGATTCAAGAAAGCAACGATATCCGCATCTTGTTCTAGAGAGCCAGATTCACGCAAATCACTTAACATCGGCGTTTTATCGGCTCGGCTTTCCACACCACGACTTAACTGTGACAAGGCAATCAATGGCACATTAAATTCTCGTGCCATAATTTTTAATTGTCGAGAAATGGCAGATACTTCTTGTTGGCGATTATCCGCTATTTTTTTACCGCCATTTTCCATGAGCTGAATATAGTCCACCACCACAAGTCCTAATTCACCATGCTCTTGAATTAAACGGCGCAATTTTTTCTTCATTAACTGTGGCGTCAAACCTGAAGTATCATCAATATATAAGGGAGCTTCTGCTAAATCATTCAAGGCACTAATTGCTTTTCCCCAATCTTCTTGACTCAATTGACCATTCCGGATTCGTCCAGAGTTAATACCTGCCACAGCTGCCAACACACGGGCTACAAGCTGTGTCTTAGACATTTCTAGAGAGAAAAAGGCTACATTTTTCTTCGATTTCATAGCTACATTTTGAGCAATGTTCAATGTAAATGCTGTTTTACCCATAGAAGGGCGGGCTGCTACTAAAATTAAATCCGATTTTTGCAATCCACTAGTCAAGTTATCTAAATCTTTAAATCCCGTAGATACGCCAGTCAATATCCCTTTATGCCGTTGTAATTCATTGATACGATCAATCGTTTCATACACCACATCTCGCATAGAACTAAACGAGGATTCTCCTTTGGTGGTGCCGCTTACATCTAATACCATTTGTTCTGCTCGATTGACGATATCTTCTGTCTCTTCTTCTTCACGATAGGCCATAGATTCCACTGCATTCGCTACATGAATAAGTTTACGCAAATGGGCTTTATCTCTCACAATTTTTGCATGATCTTCTACATTGTATACATCTACAATATCTGTTGTAAGATTTGTAAGGTATAAAATACCTCCTACAGCCTCTAATTTTTGGGATTTTTTTAATTCTTCAGATAATAAAACATAGTCTGCTCGCTGATTTTTTCCTACAATACTAGCAATCGCTTCATAAATTACACGATGATTATCACTGTAAAAATCTTCTGCTTTTACAATAGAGCTAACTGCATCAAAGGCATCTTTATTGAGCAAAATAGCTCCTAGTACGGCTCGTTCTGCTTCTATACTATGCGGTGGTATCCGTCCTGACATACATACTCTCCCTATATACAATTACATATTTTATACAAAAAAGAGGGGCCTAGCCCCTCTTTCTATTAACCTGCAACTACTTCTACAGTAATCTTAGCTGTAATTTCTGGATGCACTCGAATTAACACTTCATGAGTACCCAATGTTTTGATTGGCTCTTTTAAGTCAATTTTCTTTTTATCTACATCAACTTTTACTTGCGCTTGCAATGCATCAGAAATATCTTTACCTGTTACAGAACCGAATACACGGCCACCATCTCCCATTTTTACAGGGATTGTAATAGATACTTTCGACAATTGGCTAGCCAATACAGTAGCTTCATCAGAGTCCACTTGTTTTTTATGAGCTTGAGCCCCCAATTTTTGTTTCGCGTTGTTCAAATTCTGAGGAGTTCCTTCAAGGCCAACACCTTTTTTAATAAGCACATTGCGACCATAAGCTTCAGAAACTTCTATGATTTCGCCACGTTTACCAACTTTTTTAACATCTTCTAATAAAATTACTTTCATGTTAAGTCCTCCTTCGTTTCTCTTTGTAATTCTGTCATATGGGATACGGCTACTTCAGTCACCCATTGACGCGCCTCCTTCATAGACATATTGTAAATCTGAGCGCCCGCCACGGTACGATGACCTCCGCCACCGACAGATTCCATAATTAACTGTACATTTAACTTGCCTTGTGACCTAGCACTGACTCCAATGCCACCATCTGGCAATACATAAAATACAAAACTAGCTTCAATACCCTCTAGCGTAATTAATTTATCACCTGTTTGAGCTGCTATCACTGTTGCATTCTTCGCATCTTGTGGTGCCTCTGTAAAAGCCATATTTTCTATTTCTTCTGCAGAAGCTAGCATAGCAGAACGTATACGCATACCTTCAAAGCTATCCATAAATAAATGACGTACTAAGGATACATCTGCACCTGATCGGCGCAAGAAAGAGGCTGCTTCAAAGGTACGTGCCCCTGTTTGGACCACAAAGTTTTTTGTATCTACTACAATACCTGCATATAAACCACTAGCTTCAATATGCTTAATCTCTACATGTTCTGGGAAATATTGAATTAACTCTGTTACCAGTTCACTAGTAGATGATGTAGATGGTTCCAAATAGGTCAATAATGGAGACTCAATAAAGTCTGAACCCCTTCTATGATGGTCGATGACAACACGACGATTTGCCTTTTTCAAAGCTGATGGAGCTGCCACCATCTCAGAACGATGCACATCTGTCACAATCACAACTGTATTATCTGTTACAAACTGAGCTGCTTCTTCTTCATCAATAATTAGACCTTGAAAATCTGGATGTTCTACCAATACTTCTACTAATTTACGAACTGCTGTAGGATGCGAACTCAAGGCAATATGCACGGGTTTCTTAAGAGCTCTTGCCATCGCTGCTACGCCTACAGAAGCACCAATACTATCATAATCTTCCCGATCATGACCCATCACAAGCACACGATCAGAATCCAACATAATTTCATGCAATGCATGAGATACCACCCTAGCACGGACACGAGTATTCTTTTCATTTCCTGATGATTTTCCACCAAAAAACTTGACTTCTTCACCATGGTATACGCAAACTTGGTCGCCACCACGTCCTAAAGCAATCTCCAAAGCTGCTTTTGCCTTTTCTCCTTGTACTTTCACAGTATCTTCTGTCAAAGCAATACCCATACTGATGGTGGGAGGTATATGTTTCGATGTAGTTAAAGCACGAATCTTATCTAATAAACTAAATTTCGATTCCATCATGTGCAACATAGCGGCCTTACTAATACTAAAGGTATACGTATCTTCTGTAGCATTGCGAATAAAACCATCATGTTGATCGATTTCCGTCACAATCAATCGGTTCATATCGGACCACAATTGTGTATATTCAATATCGCTCAAACCAGAACGCAAATCTTCAATATTATCCATAGCAATAAAGCCAAGAGCTGGTAACATAGAAATCGCTTTTTGTTTCTCCACTTCGATGTCTGTTATGTCATCAAAATAAAATGCCATATACGATTCTAGTTCATCGCTATTAACATCGGAATAATTAGACTTCGGAGCTACCAACGTTTTATATAATACACGGTAATATTTACCATCAATTTCTTCGTGAAAGAATCCCGACTTGCCCCAATATTTATCAATCCGCAAAGTAGGAATAAATCCACTTAATTTTATTGTTTTATCGGAATCACTAGGTAACCAATCTCTAAATACGCTATTACTCCAGCAGATCACATTGTGTTCATCAATGATAACAATCCCTACGGGTAAATTTTGTAATGCAAAGGTCGATGCCTGTGTAATCCCTTTTGCCATACAGTCAAATTGAGCTTTTCTAAAATGTCGTCCTCTTCGAATGGTACGTCCCACGTACAAATACGCAGCGATTACCACTATACAAGCCAACATGGCTAGTTGCCAATTCAAATAGAAAATAATACCTAATAAGATAAGAATGAGAACGGCAGCAGTAATTTCAATAGAACTGTATTCAGTTTGTATATCCATACTACCTCCTCTAATTTCACTCACTTCGTCTGCCCCATCGTTCCTCTAGGTGCAAGAACACATCTAGAGCCCCTAATATAGCGGCAGACTGTGACATCATAATAAATAAACCTAGTACAATCCACGGTACAAACTTCGGTGGATGATAACTTTTACTAATACGCCAAGCACAAGATATACCTCGTATAAATAGCATTATACCACCTAAGTACATCAAATTATAGCCTACATATTCAAGGAGCGGAATATATTGTTTCACAAAATAAGAAATGACACCCACTAAAAAAATATGTAATGCCCAATCTGGTACACGCCAACCTTTGATAGTAGGCATTTCAGGAATATGGTAAGTACCGATACGACTGAGCACAATATACGTAAGACGATTAATAATATAAGAAATAGCCACACCAGAGCAAAATAAACCTGCAATCAATACTTTTTTCATGATTTCAATTTGATCTTGTAAGGCGGTCATCGCCGTTGTCACTTGTTCCTCTGAAAGCCCCTGCTGCACATACATATCTTGCATGGATACTGTAATTTGTTCTTCCAAAGATGACCACATCTCTGTAGGACTTACCTGCATCACCAAAGCAGATGCCCAAAACTGAACTACTACTGCTAGCATTAATACCACAGCAGGAATCATCAACAATTTAGAAATCGACCAGTGCTTGCTTAATCCATAACCGATTAAAATACCAATCACACCAAAGACTCCCCCTTCTACTATGGCCGTCAAAGGTCCTAATAAAAAGGCAATGGCTATAATCGCTGATACAACAGATAATAGGCTCCAACGAAAACCATGACGTACACCTACAATGGCAATCGTCATAGGCACAAAAATAGATCCAAAAAATCCAAGCATAGGTACACTGAGACCTATCATGGCAAAGACAATCATCAATGCCGTTAAGATACCAGACTCTACGACGGACTTTGTACTTGTTTGATTCATATACTAACCCCATACTATGTCTCGCCCCAAAGGTGCAACATAGTTCTATGCCAATACAATAAATAGACATATGACTTTCGTCATATGCCTATTATATCATATTCTCTATACGTCTTGAATGATTGGTAGAATCATTGGGCGACGACGTGTTTTTTCATAGAAGAATTTTCCTAATGTGTCACGCACCACAGTTTTGATCGTTGTCCAATCTTTGATATGATCCATTTCACACTTCTCTACTGCTGCATCTACACGACGTTGTGCTTCACTTAATAATTCTTCTGCATCACGAACATACACAAAGCCACGAGATAACATATCTGGTCCCGCTACAATCGTACCAGAAGCACGGTCCATTGCCATAACAACCACAACCATACCTTCTTGCGCTAATTGCTGACGATCACGGATAACGATGTTACCTACATCGCCTACACCTAATCCATCCACAAAGACTTTACCAGCTGGCACACGACCTGCTAAACGACCTGTACGAGTAGTAAACTCAAAAATTTGTCCATTATCACCTACCAAGACATTGCTAGGTTTTACAATTCCCATGGACACAGCCAGTTCACCATGTTTTTTCAACATGCGGTATTCACCATGAACTGGGATAAAGAATTTAGGTCTCACCAAATTCAACATAGTTTTTAAATCTTCTTGGCTACCATGACCAGATACGTGAATACCACGATCCTTGCCGTATACTACATGAGCACCTTGGCGCAATAAGTTATCGATGGTACGTCCTACGGCCGCTTCGTTACCTGGAATTGGTGTAGCGGAGATGATAACAGTATCATTTGGCGTAATCTCTACGGTACGGTGATTGTTTGTAGACATACGAGATAGACCTGCCATTGGTTCCCCTTGAGACCCCGTTGTTAAGATCATAATTTCATCAGCACGATAGCGATTCATTTCATCATCACCGATGATAGTTCCTTCTGGCACTGTTAAGTAACCACGCTCTTGAGCGATTTCTGTAACATTTACCATGGAACGACCTAATACCACTACTTTACGTTTTGTAGCTACCGCTGCATCAATAGCTTGTTGCAATCGGGACACATTAGATGCAAAAGTAGCTAAAATAACACGACCCGTAGCTTCTGCGACAGCACGCATAATCGCTGGTCCTACAGAACTTTCAGATGGAGTGAACCCTGGCTTTTCCACATTAGTGGAGTCAGACATAAGCGCCAATACGCCTTTGTTACCAAGTTCTGCAAATTTGTGAACGTCCATCAATTTCCCATCTACAGGAGTTTGATCCACTTTGAAGTCCCCCGTATGTACCACAGTACCTACTGGAGTTTCTAAAAAGATGGCACATGCATCTGGAATAGAGTGATTTGTTTGGATAAAGCCCACTTTGAAGCAGCCAATTTTAAATTCATCACCAGCTTTTACAACTTGTAATTTTTTAGCTTTTACATGATGTTCTTTTAACTTACCTTCAATCAAGCCACATACTAAGTTCGTAGCATACACAGGTACGTTCACTTCTTTTAATAAATACGCCAAGGACCCAATGTGGTCTTCATGACCATGAGTAATCACCACGGCACGTACTTTATCTTTATGCTCGATTAAATAACTCATATCAGGGATTACAATATCTACCCCTAACATGTCATTTTCTGGGAATGCTAAACCCGCATCTAACACGACAATATCATCGCCATATTGGAAAATGGTCATATTTTTACCGATCTCACCTAGACCACCTAATGGAATGATTTGCAATTTATCTTTTCGCACATGGGAACGATTTATTTGTTCATGTTTTTCCACAGTTGTATTGGCACGTTGTGGTTTACGCGGACCACGATTAGATTGACGGCGCTCGCCATTATCGCCTTGTGGACGCGGACGACTGGTACGTTCCCCCTCAGCTTTCACAGTGGTACGACGATTTTGACCCGTCGTGCGGCGTGTACGTGTTGTAGAACGTGGTCGTTGTTGCGTAGCTTCACCTACCGGTGCAGCTATATTTGTTCTTTCTTCTTGTATATTCAAAATTTCCTCCTACAGGACTATAGTCGTACTGTCTATACATACTACCATAGTCCAAGACTATATAATCCCACCCTCAGATGGTTAAGCATGTATCGGCATGTAAGCACAAATAAGTATCTATTTCTGTTCGTATTCATACAGCAAAACACTGTGAGAAACCTTTCTCACTATCTATGTCACATTCTTCTACACAGCAAAGCATATACCCTCTATACATACTTCTACTGTGAAACATTTGGGAACCCATAAGGTTCATAAGCCGATCAAAATAATTACCTTTATTATACTATAGAAAATCCACCCTAAGCAACTAAGGCGCCTCTCCCTAATCCATAAAATTTGCAATTGAATATTGCACTATATGCAATTGCGCTTTATAATGTAAACGAAGTAAGGTTTTTGAAAGTTTACAATAGGAGGTCACAAAATGAAAAATGTAAGTATTCACACAATTGCAGAGATCGCTATCTTAACGGCGATGATGACAATTCTAGGAGGCATCAAAATTCCCAACTTAATTTCCGGTGTAGAGTTCCAACTATCTGCTCCTTTAGCGGTAGCAATTTGCGCTGCCTTCGGATTCCGCAAGTACATCATCTGCGGCTGTCTTTCTAGTTTGATTGGTCTTGTATTGGGCACACAAAACTTGCTAAATGTTGCCATTGCCATGCAATTCCGCCTCATCGTAGGACTCATCTTATGGATTGGTAAAAATCGCATGTGGTCTATTCTTATCTCTGGTCCTATTGCGTCTGCTATTGCCCGTATCACCATTGGTTTATCCTTTGGCAAAATGGTCATTCCTATGCTTATGATGGCAGTACCTGGCATGATTTTCACAGTCATTGTAAGCCCTATCTTCTATAGTATCTTGCGACGTCTACCACGCTTGGCTACTACATTGAAAGCGCATCAAGGTTAGTCACTTATGGTTTACAGCATTCGTATGCGCGCTGCTAAGGGAGGTCCTCATGAACAAGGAGGTTCTCATATTTCAGGAGCTGAACGTCTCGTCTCTTTAGAATCCTTATCACGCATTTCAGAAGAATTTTTACAACGAGCATTACAACACAGCAAAGGTCGTCCAGATTTTATCAATTTACAAATTGATGAGATTCCTGATGACTCCATCGTGAAAGTCCCTGCTCTCATGGTGGCTACTACAGAATCAGAAACAATCGAGGACTCTCATCGGGTAGCTACCCAACTATTACAACAAGCACAGATCCATGAACAGGCGATTCAAAAGGCTTTTATCAAACTCAGCCAAAACACAGAAACTATAAGTGGTGCTTGGCTCGTCAATGCTACTACTGGTGAGGTATACCCCCAAACAGTACGCGTGTCCCGTATGGATGCCGAATCAGATGCAGACATACACCACCATTTGCAATATTATGACTGTTCTTCCATCCATTCTAGGGAGGCTCTCATCCTAGCAAGCAAGGTCCTCGCATCGCCTTACGTACTAGGTGAACTATGTTGGTCCGATGATCCAGAGTATACGACGGGCTATGTGTCCTATGGCACTACCTACCATCGGTTAAGCCCTATGAAAGTCTATGGTAGTCCTATTGGTGGTCGCGCCTTCTTTATCACTGACGATGCACCGATAGAAGAAGTAATACAGTATTTTACATCCACTCCTACGTGGGTCACAACGAAAGGGATTCACCATGTTTAATCGATACTCCGAAGCCTTAGTCAAGCGCCAAGAGGAATCACAATTTCGTTCTCCTCGCACCTATACTCCTATCGATGCTACTCATGTTATGTATGAAGGTTCCACCTATCTAATGATGGCATCAAATAATTACCTAGGCTTAACCCATCATCCCCACGTGAAAGATCGAGCCTTACAGGCCATCCAACAATATGGCACTGGTTCTGGTGGCGCTCGCCTTACCTCTGGTTCTTTCCCTTTATTTCAAGAACTAGAGCACCGTCTCGCACAGTGGAAAGACTGTGAAAAGGCACTCACTTTCACAGCTGGGTTTATGGCAAATCTAGGAACAATCTCTGCCCTAGTTCATAAAGGAGATATTATTTTTAGTGATGAATTGAATCACGCTAGCCTCATCGACGGATGTCGTCTCAGCGGCGCTAAAGTACAAGTCTATCCTCACAAGGATGTGGCAGTCCTAGAATCCTTATTAAGCCAATCTAAGCACTATAGTATGCGTTTTATCATTACTGATGGAGTGTTCAGCATGGATGGGGATATAGCTCCCTTACCTGAACTATTTGAACTTGCAGAACGCTACGATGCCCTACTTATTGTAGACGATGCTCATGCTACTGGCGTCATTGGTGAAGGCCGTGGTACAGCGCATCACTTTCACTGTGAAAACCCACGTATCATCACCACTGGCACTATGAGTAAAGCCTTAGGGTCCATCGGAGGATACGTCTGCGGTAGCCAAACCATCATCGACTATATCATTAACCACAGTCGTCCCTTCATCTTTGCCACCGCTTTGTCCCCTGCTGACATTGGGGCTAGCATCGGCGCCCTAGAAGTATTAGCAGAGGAACCTAGTGTATATCAAAAACTGCGAAGCAATACAGAATATATGCACAACGCCTTGCAATCACTAGGAATCCCTAGCAGCGATGATACACCGATATTTCCTATCATCATCGGCTCTAACGAAGATACATTAGAAGCCAGTCTCCAATGTAAAAAAGAAGGCATTATCCTCAGTGGCATTCGCCCTCCCACAGTCCCTGTCAACACCGGACGATTGCGCTTAACCGTAACCGCTTCACACACAGAAGAAGAATTACAAAGAGTTATCCAAGTATTGCAAAGACTACCAATACAAAAGAGCCTATAACAAAGCTTCCCTGAAATTCCTATATAAAAATCCTACCATCATTATCGATAGTAGGATTTTTTGTATTACCTATTAACTTCACAAATTGTCAGAAAATAGCCATGGTACTCATTAAAAACATCAGCATAGACAGTTTTTAAAGCAGTCAGATTTTTAACCCCATAAACACCGCAAAAAAAGCCGTAGTCCCCAAAAATATTCATCGAAAATGCACATTGGTAACTAACTTCCACAAAACAACGCCAAGAAAAGCCGTAGTGCTTACTGAAAACTTTCGCGTAGGGCAGTTTTCAGAAGCGCTGCGGCTTTTCGTCTTTTTAGAAGCGCCACGGCTTTTCACTCTATAAGGTTTTACAAAATTCCCTAAATTGTTCTTTATAGAGCCCCGCTCCTCCATTGGCTGGATGGCGCAAGGTAGCTTGTACTTCTACCCCATACTCCGCCAAGGTAAGACTCGCTTTTTGACCCACTCCAAGGATCTGTGCCCTAGGGAACAAATCTAAGAGCTGTTTCGTATAGGTCCACCCTAAGTCTAATTCTTGCTTTGTAGGTGTCCGGTTCGTCAAGCCATCTATTCCTTTAAAGGGATGAAATGGAAAAATGTTCCACAACACCACTTCATAAGGTTCTATATTAGCTTCTAACATGGCATTCCACACCACAGAATCAGTAGGCTCATTAAAGCCCTTTTCTTTTTGTGTCGGTTTTATAATATACTCGCTCTTTGGATTACTAGTTCGTTTCGGCTCCAATCCAGTAAACACCATAGATGGGGTTACCGTAGGGTGATGCCCTAAGAGCATTCTTTCACAGGTCATAGCAATCCCTGTAAATCGCCCTCCTTGATAGCCCACCGCTTCTGCTATGATGAGAATTTTAGCACGCTCTAATCGCTGCTCCAAATAGGCTTGTAACTGTTTTCTCCGAATGGAGCTCGCTCTCTGATTAGTATCATAGCGTTCATCAAAATCATTCCAAGGATTATACACATAGGGACTGGAAAATCCTTTTAATTGTCGCATCAATCGTTCTACTGACATAGATACCTCACTATTTGGAATGCAATAGTACTACCTTAGAACTACTTTCATCACGTTCTAAATATTGACCTACTGAAGATTCCTCTAATTCTTTACCATAATTTTTATTGGTAATTATGAGCATCCGTTCCCCAGATTGCAAGCGTTTAAATAACTCTTGTTCCTCAATTTGAGGCATCACATTCTTACCGTTCCACTTCGCACTGCGCTGTACATTATACTTCGCCAATCGTTCTGGACTAGGCTCTACTCGCACTGGTGTCACATCTAAATAATACGGCACTGACGCCGCATATTCCCCATAATAATACACAGGTCCATGAAAGCTGCGTATCTGTTCATGATAGGTCACAGAAGAACGCAAGCCCAAGAATGGTACCAACCCTTCCATAAGCACAATACCTAGTACTACCAAGGTACCCATCCCCACTGTGAAAGGCATCATCAATCGTTTCCGATACCAATAACACCCACCTAGGAATAAGGTAAGACCTACGACAACAGCTCGAAGAATCCACCAAAAGCCCCAAGGTGCAAAGAATGTTCCAATCCCAAGAGCCCACCATAATACTAAAGTCGGTCCCAATACCCACCACCAAGCACGGTGACTGGCATCTTTCAAAGAAATAATCCCAAAAGCTCCTAACAAGCTGAAAGGAATCACCGAAATAAAGGCATAAGTCGGATATTTTGTAGCCATAGCCGTATAAAATACAATCGTTCCCCATCCCATAATCATGGTATATAGATAGGCATCAGTTCTTGTTTTCCAACCCCGATACATACCATATAGAATAGCCCCCGTCCAAGGGAGAGAGCCCCCTAGGAAAATAGGTAGATAATACCACCAATGATTTACCTCGGGATGTTCAGATTGGGTCGCTCTCGTTATATTATGAAGTCCTAAAAACCCATTGATAAATTCCATACCATGAGTATGGTACATATATCCATACCAAGGCAAGACTATAGCTAAGAGTATGAGGATACCTTGCCATGGAAATAAAGCTTTCATCATAGACCAAGATCGTTTAACCCCTGCATAAATCAGGAACAACAATCCCGGTAATACCAGCCCTACAGGGCCTTTCGTCAATACTGCAATCCCCGCAAAGCCATAGGCTACTACCATATACCATGGATTCTTAACTAATAGTCCACGATAGGCGTAATAAAAGGTACCTACCGTGGCAAATAACAACACCATATCTGTGATGATACCATGGGCAATGGTCCATACGATGAGAGATGTGCCTAATATGAATGCTGATAACAAAGCGCCTAATCGTTGCCCTGTTAGGGTGCGCACCCCTTGGTAAACCATAGCCACTGATAAAGCCCCAAAAAGACCTGACGGAAAACGTGCTGCAAAGTCTGTCATACCGAATACAGAATAGGACAAACTTAATAGCCAATAAATCATAATTGGTTTATCAAACCAATAGTGCCCATAAATTTGTGGAGACAACCAATCTCCGGAAAGAACCATCTCTTTTGCGGTTAAAGCGTAATTCGACTCTACTGGATCCGACACTGGTAATAGATGGTTCCCTAGTACATAAACTCCTAAGAAAAAGAGAAATACTACATAGGTTACACGATGTAATTTCATAAGCATCTCCCTATTGTTTACGACGTTTCCAGTATTTCAAACCATATACTACAGCTACTATTACAAAGACTACAATCATAGCAATTAATAGTTCATGATTATACTCAATTAAGTCTTTCCAATGTTCTCCTAATTTCATACCTAGCCAAACTAGCAAGATAGTCCAAGGGATTGTGCCCAAAGTAGTCCAAATCACAAAGGGGGTCATCGGATATTTAGCCACTCCTGCAGGGAAGGAAATAAATGTACGCACCCCTGGTAATAAACGGCCAATAAACACAGCGGCACCACCATAGCGATTGAACAATTTTTCTGCAGCACTAAATTTATCTTCACTAAATAAGATATATTTCCCATATTTCATCAATACAGGTCTGCCACCATATTCCCCTAGCCAATAGGATAATATAGAACCCACAATACCCGCTACAACACCTATAATAATAGCCGTATTCAAATCAAATACGCCTTGAAATACTAAATACCCTGCGAACCCTAAAATAATTTCACTAGGAATCGGAATGTTCGCATTTTCTAGCACCATGCAAATAAACATGGCTGCATACCCATATGTCTCCATGATGGTCAATACATAATCCACTGTTGTCTCCTCATCGGAAGATAGTTATTAATCTCAATCTTCATCTTCTTCATCTAATAAATAATCTTTTGCCATCCACTTTTTCGTAGCTGTAAATGTGATCGTCACCCATTTCTCTGCAGGGTCACCACCAATGGCAAGGTCAATTTCATTGCGAATTTCATCTAATTCTACAATGGTTTGTTTTGGGAAATTCTTAGGAATTAAAATATCAATTTCAATCATTTTTACATTCCCATAGGCTTGTACACTAGTGACATAATCTTTAAATTTATACTTTTCCATGAAAGAATCCATAATAAATTGGATTCGATTATGTAATTTCAAAGGCGCTACACCCATAATTTGTTTCACCGATGGAATGATAATTTTTAAAGCAGACGGCATCATTTGTAACGATAAAATAATGAGCACAATAGGATCCACGTAGACCGCCCATTCTGCATAGCCAAAATGTTCTAGCCCAAAAGCCACTAAAAAGCTAACTAAAATCCCAGCTTCTAACATAGCATCGATGGACCAGCTAATATTATCGAATTTTACCAAATTAGATTGTAATTTTTTATTGATTTGGTGCACATAGAAATAATAGCACGTATCAGCAATGGTAAAAATTGTAGCATAGATGATAGCTGGTCCCACATGAACAGCACGACCGCCACCCAATAAATCCGTCAGTCCCGATAAAAAGGCATAACTTACAATCAACAAGGTAAAACTACCTTCTGCAATCAACACTAAGGGTTCAAACTGCCAATAGCCAAACTGAAAGCGTTTGCTTGTTTCATTTGATACTAATCGGGATGTGATGATCATCATCACTTTAATAATCACGGCAATAAAGGACACGACCCCATCTAGCAAGATGGCACTAGATCCGCTAAAGACCCCCATCATAGTGCCCCCTATAGCCACAAATGACATGAGTATGGCCGATTGAATTAACAACCGTTGCTCTACTGCATGTTTATCTTGTATTAACATATACACTCCTATTTAATCTAGTGAGCTTTTCGCTCAAGTTTCCTATACCTATGTAAGAATATTTGTATCTATAACTACTTTATAGCCTATAGGCATTCTGTACGGTCTACACGCTATGAAATAGTTTTATGCATTCATATACAAGTATATATAAAAACGGTGTATCATACAAGTACGATACACCATTTCTATTCATTGTGAGTACAAATTTATATATAGAATCCTCTATACTATCGCGATTCATAGGACTTTTGTAAAACATAGGCAAAGGCTTTTTTAGTGCCATCCTCTTGCTCTTGCAAGTACACCCCTTGAATTTCTGGGGCAAAGCCAGGCAATCGATTAATCCCTTCTTCTAAGGCTAAGAAATAATCTCGTGCCGTCTCTGACCAGCGCTCACCTGGCTGTACACAGAGCACTCCTGGTGGATATGGCAAGGCTCCTTCTAACGCCATACGCCCCACTGCCTCAGACACAGGCACTAACTCGCCATGGCCTCGAACAAAATCAAAGTTCGCTTCTTGCGGTGATTTTACATAATCAGGAAAACACTCTTGTAAAAATAATTTCCGTTGTAAATCACTCACATTACGATCTTTATAAAAATCATGCATTTCTTGGCAAAGTTGACGAATTGTATATCCATCATAGGCCTTCCAGTGTTGATGATACACATAGGGCAATACTTCTTCCAACGGAGCATCTCTATCGATGAGCCTTTCAAACTCCACTAAATGAGATACTAATTGATCCATCTTTTTCTTCGTTTCCGCTGGCGTCATTAAGAATAATATGGTATTTAAATCGCATTTCTCTGGGATGATATGGCGATCTCGCAAGTAATGCGCCAAAATCGTAGCCGGTATACCAAAAGATTCATAGTCTCCTGTTTCTACATCAATACCAGGTGTAATCAGTTGAAACTTACAAGGGTCAATGAAGTATTGGTTCTCTCCATAGCCTTGGAAGGAGTGCCATTTTCCATTCGGTTCAAAACGGAAGTAGGATAGGTCCTCTGCCATGCGTTCCGTATTACCGTCTTCCCAACGTTGACCATGCACCATAGGTGGCACTAGTGGTCGTATGTACCGACATCGTGTTAGCACTGATTTACGAGCCTCAATGGCCACTTTTACACACTCTTTCCACAGATATTGACCACCTAATCCTTCATGCATTTTCGCATTCACATCTAAGGATGCAAACAAGGGATAAAAAGGAGATGTAGAGGCATGCATCATAAAGGCATTGTTCATCCGTTTATGGTTTACATACCGCGCTTGTCCTTTGATGTGTCTGTCTTTTTTATGCACCTGAGAGGCTTGAGAAAAGCCCGCTTGTTGTTTATGTACTGATTGCGTCACAAGAATACCCGGATCATTTGGTCCTAATTCTAATAATAAAGGACTGCAATCTTTCATCATAGGAATAAATTGTTCGTATCCTACCCAAGCAGAATCAAACAAAATATAATCACAAAGATGTCCAATCCGATCTACCACTTGTCGTGCATTATAAATAGTACCATCATAGGTACCTAGCTGAATCACTGCCAACCGAATAGGCCGTTCTTCCTTTGCTTTCTCTGGATCTCTTTGCGCCACTAACTGACGGATATAGCTTTCTTCAAAGCAATGATCTAGAATCCCACCGATGGATCCAAATGGATTTCGTGCCGTTTCCAAGTACACTGGTATCGCCCCCGCTTGCACTAAAGCACCATGAGAAATAGACTTATGGTTATTTCTATCATAGAGCACCACATCTCCTGGTGCCAACAAGGCATTGAGAACCATTTTATTGGCGGAAGAGGTACCATTCAATACAAAATAGGTTTTATCCGCATTGAATACATCCGCTGCATGCTGTTGTGCATCACAAGCAGGTCCTTCATGAATGAGTAAGTCTCCTAATTTCACATCTGCATTGCATAAATCACTGGTAAATATATTAGGGCCATAGAAATCATAAAAAGCATGCCCTGCGGGATGTCTTTTAAAGAAGTCACCCCCTTGATGTCCGGGACAATCAAATTGAAGATTGCCATTGGTAGAATACTTAGATAAGGCCCTAAAAAATGGTGGCAACACCCCATATTCATAGCGTATGGCTGCCGTCTCAACATCCTCTGCTAGTATGGATTCATCGAGTCTATGTGCTGTATATATTTTCATGTTCGGCAAATCATCACCAGCTTTAATAAGAGCATCTCCATCTTTTGTGATTACAAAGAGAGGAATGGAAAAGGCTTGCACCTGTGGATGGTGAACCACATCTTTAACATACGTATCACTGACCACGATGGCAGACACCTCCGTAAAGTCTGCCGTCTCCACATCCACCATAGGATATGTTATAAATTCTTTCAGGAGTTCTGCTACATCCTGAGAGAGTGCTACGGACAATCGTTTCATAGTGCGATCTCCTTACTTTCAAATACACATCAATCTGCCATAAATAAAATAGAGACCCAAAACGGGTCTCTACATGGTTCATTGCGATTACGCAAATACATTCACTAAGTCAATCGTTTGATCACGACCAGGACCTACAGAAACGATACCTACTTGTACGCCAGTTACTTCTGCAATGCGTTCGACATAACGACGTGCTGCTTCTGGTAATTCTTCATACTTGCGGATACCGGAAATATCTGTTTTCCAACCTGGGAATGTTTCGTATACTGGTTCACATTCTGCTAATACATCTAAGCTAGCAGGGAATCCTTGTACAGGCTCACCATTGCGAGTATAACCTACACAAATTTTCACTTCATCCAAACCATCTAAGATATCTAAACGAGTGATTGCCAAATAATCTAAGCTGTTCAATGCTGCGCCATAGGATACTACGGACAAGTCCAACCAACCACAACGACGGGAACGACCTGTAACAGTACCGAACTCATGGCCTGTTTTACGAAGGTATTCACCAGTTTCATCTAATAGTTCAGATGGGAATGGCCCTTCACCAACACGAGTGGAGTATGCTTTTACTACGCCAAAGATATTTTTTAAGTAGTTAGGGCCTACACCAGCGCCCACAGACGCACCGCCTGCTACTGGATGAGAGCTAGTTACGAATGGATATGTACCATGATCAAGGTCAAGCATCGTTGCTTGGGCCCCTTCAAACAATATTTTTTTACCAGATTTGATAGCATCAATCACGGCAAAGTTTGTATCTTTTACAAATGGACGTAATTGTTCTGCATAGCCTAAGTAATCTTTTAAAATTTCTTCAAAGTTAACTGGGTCAAAACCATATACGGCTGTTAACATTTTATTTTTCAATTCTACGTTGAATTTAAGTTTCTTCTCAAATACAACTGGATCCATTAAATCGCAAATGCGAATGCCAATACGATTTACTTTATCTGCATAGCATGGACCGATACCATTTTTTGTAGTACCGATTTTAGCATCGCCTTTCACAGATTCTTCCGCTTCATCTAAACGATTATGATACGGTAAAATCACGTGAGCACGGTCAGAAATATATAAGGATTTTGCACTTTTACCTTCTTTTTCAAGGTTTACAATTTCTTCCAACAATACCTTAGGGTCCACAACGACACCAGTACCAATGATATTCATTTTATCATCGTAAAGAATACCGCTAGGCAATAAACGCAATGCGAAAGATTTACCATCTACGACTACTGTATGACCTGCATTATTACCACCTTGGCTACGTACTACCACATCAGCGCGTTCAGATAAATAATCAACGATTTTACCTTTACCTTCATCGCCCCATTGTGTGCCAATTACCATACTTGTTGCTACATTGGTTCCCATATGAATTGCCTCCATTACATCATAGAACTTTCTATCGTAATGACTACATTAAGTCATCGCTCTGAAAGTTTTTCCATTATTAGTATTACCTTCGTAAATAGGCGTCTAATGTACACTATTTACATTTTATTATAGCATAGATTGAAAACATTGGGGTAGTTATTCCCTACAAATTCCCATATCTTTATGATGAGCCCAACCGCTTTATAAATTCTTCTGGAATGGACGATAAGAATCGACTTGGTTGTTGCCAATACCCATTTGCATTCACCTTTGCATAGGTAATGGTCAAGTGTTTCTTAGCACGGGTTAACGCCACATAGAAAATACGTTTTTCTTCTTCTAATTTACCATCTTTAACGGCAAAGTAGAAGGGAAGTCCTCCATCATGTGCGCTAGCAATAAAGACATACTCAAATTCACTGCCTTTGGCTTGATGGACCGTAATGATGGGAATACGGCTATCTCCTTTCCGTCGAAACATGCCCTCTCCCGAGTGAAGGGCCGAGATTTCCAATATCTCTTTCACACCATCACGTCCTACATAATGTGGATGTTCCGCTTCTAACTCTTTCATGATGCGGTATAGTTCGCGAATACTAGTTAATCTACGTTCCCCAGTGGGATCTTCTTTTACTTTTTTCTGATAATGCTCCACTAGGCCCATATCTTTCATAATATAGGTAAGAATTTCTGTAGGTTTACTCGTAGTCCACTTACTTCGTAAAGTATCCATAGAGGCAGCAATATTGGCAAATGTATCTCTATATTTATTTATAAATGCCATACGCTGTGCTTTCGTAGGAAGGATATTTTCTTTCATTGCATACACCAATAATTTACCCGTCGCTATAATATCGTCCATGGCATTATGAGTGGACTGATGATCAATGGGAAAGTATCCACTTAAAAATTCTAGTTTATGGTTCGGCAAATTCGGATAGAACCTACGGTATATATCTAAGGTATCATAGATGGCTTGTACCCTTGGCATAGCTACACCATGTCGGCTACACTCTTGCTCTAATATGCTCATATCGTACTGCACATTATGACCGACAATCATGGACCCATCAGCAAACTGTCTGAATGCTTCCAGTACAGTTCGTGCATCACCACCAACCTTTTGTAAGTGCGCATCACTAAAGCCATGGACTAATTCTGAATCCCCTACAGGCACGCCGGGATTGATAAATCGTTCGAAGGTATCAATGGTATTGCCTTCTTCATCGATGCGGATAGCTGCCATCTGCACAATGCGATCTTCCATGATATTTACACCTGTCGTTTCCACATCAAATACAATGATATCTTTAGTCACTAGCCCTTTTTCTAATTGCTCATAAGGCTCTCGTGTAAAGATATTTGTGCTCATAAAATCGGTGATCCGCAACCCAGTTTTTCTCACTGCTGTGCTTTCTAATTCCTCTATGCGCTTATCACCAACTCCTTTGACAAAGGTTCGAATGATCCGTTTTGTACTCATCAAATCCCAAGGGTTCACTAAGCATTTAAAAAATGCCAATACATCCTTGATTTCCAAACGTCGGAAAAATTTTAATTCATCTGCCAAAATAAACTTCAATTGTTTCTCTTCTGGCAAGGATCGATTACATCGTTTAAAATACTCACTCAATTGTATAGCCTGTTTATTGGTGCGCACCAAAATTCCTACAGGAGGCATCTCTTCGCCAATTCTCAGCTGTTGAATAGATTGAAATATATACCTAGCCTCATCCTGAGCATCTGCAGCAGCATATATCGAAATAGGCTCACCTTGCTGTATGGCTATCGCTTTCGGTTCTTTTTGATACAACTCTCGCACCCGTTGAGGGAACATATCTTTCAACATGGAAAAAGCTCCCTTAAACAGCATCTGATTAGACCGATAGTTTGTATCAAACACTAATTCTATGGGGTTATACTCTCTGCAATACCGATCGATTAATGTCATCGGATTAGAACCACGCCATTCATAAATGGTTTGAAAGTAATCCCCACAGAGCAAGATATGGTTACCCTTCCACATGGTGTTCATCACTTCATATTCTAACTCGCTAGTGTCTTGCATTTCATCTACTGCAATATAGGAATAGCGCTGACGCCAACGATTAGCCACTTCGGGGCGCTGAAAGATTTGATGTACCCTCGTAATCAAATCTGCAAAGTCTAGTCCATTCAATGAACGTAATCGCCATTCGTATTCCATCAATACTTGTAGCCCTTTTTCTTCTAAAAATTCGGCAGTATCTTCTGACATGATGCTATACCAAACAGACTCTTCCCTTTTCATACGCTTGATTGTCCGTGCGTAATCCTCTTGTATATTAGCAGAATAATATTGATACTTCGATCGATGCTCTTTCACTTCGCTGATAACCTGACGAATCGTATCTGCATGTATTTTAGGTGCCATAATACCTTGTTCTTTACTATAGGCTTTCACAAGATTCGGCAGACATTCACTTAATAATTCCTCTGCATCTTCTTCGTCAAAGATGAGAAATTCTTTAAATAGATCTTCTTGTAATTTGGCTTCTTCTTGTAAAATGGTATAACAAAAGCTGTGAAACGTAGATACTTTCACAGCTTGTGCCTCTTGTCCTACAATCGCAATCATGCGTTCTTTCATTTCACGACACGCTTTATTCGTAAATGTTAAACACAAAATTTGATCTCCAGTGGCACGTCCCGTTTCCAAGATATGTGCCACCCGATAGGACAATGTATTTGTTTTTCCCGTTCCTGCAGAAGCTAGCAATACAATATTTCTATCTAATTCCTGTACAACTTGTTGTTGAATGTCATTAAGTACCACAGTATTTGATTGCATAGTTGCTCCTTATTTCACCAATGAAAGTACGCTAATCCTAGCACTGGTATAGGCCCTAACACGGCTGTTAGTGCCCACAACATAATATTCATATCCAAGGGAATATGGAATACTTCTGTAATCACTGCATAGGTAATCATACCTAAAAAGACATTGGTTGCTACCCGTTTGATGGTAAACCATGCTACCTTAATAATCATCCAAGCTACAACAATAGCTACTACAGCTTGTAATACGTAATCCATCATTACCTCATTTCTTGACGATGTAATACAGCACCGCTCAAGGTCACCTCATCAGCGTATTCAATATCCCCGCCTACAGGAATACCACGGGCAATACGAGTGACCTTAATCCCCGTAGGTTGCAATAATCGAGCAATATATAGAGCCGTTGCTTCCCCTTCTACATCAGGATCTGTGGCGATGATAACCTCTTGCACTGTATTATCTTGAAGGCGCAACATGAGCTCTTTCAAGCGGATGTCTTCTACGCCTACCCCATCAATAGGGGACAAAGCCCCTTCCAACACATGGTATAGCCCTTTATAGTCACCACTGCGTTCGATGGCGATGACATCACGGGATGTTTCCACCACACAAATCATCGATCTGTCCCGTTTAGAGCTAGCACAAAACTCACAAGGATCTTGAGCTGATAAATTAAAGCATTGGGAACATCTATGAGTCGCTTCTTTCGCTGCAAGGATGGTTTCTACCAAGCGTTGTACATCTTCTGCATCTGCCTCAATGAGATGGTATGCTAATCGTCTAGCCGATTTAGCCCCCACACCTGGTAGGCGACGCAACTCTTCTACTAATCGTTCTAAAGGATTTGTCATATTAGAACATACCTGGCATTCCAGGAAGTTTCAAGTTTCCTGTGACAGCCCCTAATTTTTTCTCTGCCACTTCTTTTGCTTTACGGTTCGCTTCATTCACAGCTGCTAAAATTAAATCTTCTAATGCTTCCACATCTTCTGGATCTACTGCAGCAGGAGCAATTTTAATGGACAATACTTCTTGTTCTCCATTCATTGTTACAGATACAGCACCACCACCGATAGATGCTTCTACCACGGTGTTTTTAATTTCTTCTTGTGCTTTTTCCATATCTTTTTGCATTTTTTGAACTTTTTTCAACATACCTTGCATATTACCGCCACCAAACATAGTGAACCTCCTTCATTACTTAGACAAATCGTCTACTTCTTTCACATAAATATCATACCCGCTAGCCTCCATGTGTTGTAAAGCATCATAGAGTAGAGTTTCTTGTTTTTCTTCATCACTGGCCTCGGCTGAAGACCATTTCGGCAATGTCCGTATCTCGTCTATGTCTTCTTCTGAAAGCATGCCTTTCCCCATTTCCTGATAGTAGGGATTTAATACTTCCTCTGGATTCTCATAGACTGTGAGAAAGTCATCAATAATACCCTCTACATTGGTCGGATCACTACCAGCACCTACCTTTGAAGTGGTGTTTGTCCCTACATAAGTGGGTTTTCCACTATCAGGCCTCGACGTTTCTACAGATACAGTTGGCATCTCCTCATCAGCTGTCACCGGGGTCGTTTCTTGTGCCACAACAATTGGTTGTCCTATCCCTTCAGCTTCTTTATTACCTTTCACCACAGGAGTCGTTACCATTGGTTGTACCTGCGACTGTCCGCTTTGTTGTGAAGCCCCTCCAAAGGATTTTGCTGCCTCTAAGTATACCTGCAATTTAGGGTCCTTCTTATCGATAGCTTTCACCACAATCGGCCGTCCTATCACTTGTTGAAACGCTTTCTTCCCACATTCTACATGTTGCGGTTGCACCAGAATAGGCCCTGCAATTGGTGTAGGAAACACCAAGATAGCTTGCTCTTGATCTAAGTACACCAAGTTTCCTTGCTGATAGATCGTATTGAGCAATCCATAGTTCTTGCCTCTCAACCATTTTATCACGTTTGCTAAAATCGTGCTATATTCATGAGGACTGACCATCCCCTGTCCTACAGTTAGCTCTTGCGCCGTGTCAAATATCGCCGTTTTAGGCTTTACCGATGGAGATGCTTTCTTCGGTAATGGTGGTGGCAAGGAGCTTTTACCAACAGAATCGGCCACTTTAGCTACACGAGGCGGTGGTAACGGGGATGTTGCTTTTACAGTTCTAGCTCTCACTGGTGAGACAGGTGGCAACAACACCTCATCCTCTACTGGATGAGGAATATCCTCCAAGACACCATCATATACATCCGTATCCGCCACGGGTGGTGCAGGTTCTATTACAGAGCTGGCAACTACAGGTCGTTGTTCCGCCCACTCATTCAACTTTTGGAGCAAAGCATCTTCTTGACGATTCACAAATTGTTCCATCGTCGTCATGCGCCCTTCTAAGCTCTGGTAAGTGCCTCCTCCCAATTGTAATAGTGAAAGCAATCCCATTTCTACAATGACCCTAGGGTTATCTACTTGCTTTGCATTATTTTGCACCGTTTGTAATACATTGATATAGCGTCCTATCTCCTCCATAGATAACGCATTGGCCTGCGCCAATAATCGCTCTTTATGCGTATCATAAGCTAATAGCTCTTCCGCCTCAGGTAATACTTTCGCCACAATCATAGCTCGCAGATGTTCTACTAAGGCCGTTACAATTTGACGAGCATCACGACCCATTTGTAGCGCTTCATCTACAGCTTGCAGTAAAGCCGCTCCATTACCGGATTTCAATATATCTACCATAGTTAGCACCCAAGATTTGCTCACTAAGCCAATCATAGATTCTACTAAAGGAGCTGTAATCATATCTGAGGTCATACCGGAACATTGATCCAGAATACTCAAGGCATCCCGTAACCCACCATCTGCATGGACTGCAATCACTTGTGCCGCCGCAGGGTCAAGAGAGATATTGCTTTCCTTCGCCACATGCAATAAATGGGCTGTAATATCTTTTGCTGTAATACGGCGGAATGTATACCGCTGACAACGAGATAAAATAGTAACCGGTAATTTCTCCGATTCTGTTGTGGCAAAAATGAACATCACATGGCTTGGCGGTTCCTCGATCGTTTTCAACAAGGCATTCCATGCTTCATTGGTAAGCATATGGGCTTCATCAATGATAAATACTTTTTTATGACCTACTACAGGTAAGAAGTTCACCTGTTCCCGCAAGGCACGCACTTCATCAATACCTCGATTGGAAGCCGCATCAATTTCGATCACATCCAAGGCTTGTCCTTGTAACATTTGCTGGCACGATTCACACTGACCACAAGGTGTATCTGTAGGTCCCTGTTCACAGTTAATAGCGCGCGCAAATATTTTTGCCATACTCGTTTTGCCCGTACCTCTAGGACCAGCAAATAAATAGGCATGGGCCACTTTATCTTCACGAATAGCTCGTTGTAATGTATCCGACACATGATGTTGACCTACAACATCTGTAAACTGTTTTGGTCTCCATCGTCTATATAACGCTAAATAACTCATAGTCCCTCCTTTCCCTTAAGATATGAAAAAAAGCAGCTAAGCTAGCTGCTTTACCATAGCACTCGAATCTGACAGCCCTATAGGTTTCCTCGTGGCACAAGAGAGTAACCGCTTAATGCTGCTCCAATCAAGGCCTGACATGGTTCACAGGCTCTCCTTGCACAAGCCCCATAGAACTGTCATATTCCAATGCTATTACCCTATTATTATACATGTTTTTCTATCCCTATTCAAGGGTATATACCTAATCCATCATAAATTGTGCTACACATTAGATGCTATTATTATAACAGAGTTAATTTAATAATTATCTCTTAAGTATCCCTTTATATGTACTAGTTTTCTTGTCCCTATTCTACAAGGATTGATTGTTAATTTCTTAACCTATGCAATTCTGAAGTATTACAAGAGTAGAAAATAGAAAAAAGGACGGTGGCAGCCGTCCTTTTTTGAGCTTATGGATGAATTTCTACAACCCTCTTAGAAAGATTCATTCCTTCTACCCCAAATATACACCATTCTATCCTAACATACAATGGAATTAAATCCCCAAAAACACTTGTACTAGTTGCTGTATTTTTTGCCATGCACTTTGTTTCTGTTCTTGTCGCTGACCACCTCTTCTACGAGATCTAGACGGTAGGATATTACTCAACTCAGTTCCATCATATTCGGCATGTCCCTTTTCAATAGAAGTCATAATATACCGTCGTGCTTCTTCTATCACTTGTGGCTGTATGCCTAACTCTTCAATCGTATTGGCAATGGATAATTCCTTCTCTACCTTTGCAAAAGTATAGAACGCATCGATAATACTTTCATGGTCACTAAGTGTAGAAATATCTGTACTATGCATAAATTTCACAATAAGATCTTCCTTCGCACGGGTTCCAATACTGGAACGAATCGCTCGGCGAACTTCTTGTTCAACAGCATTCAAGTTGTCCGTACTCTTCGTTTTTTCCGCAATTAACTGCAAAATATAATCTAGATTAATTTCATCGGTCCTTAACAAATCAATGTGAAACTCTATATCTGACAAGTCAATAACTTGTGCCTCTGCTTCGCTATATTTGCGCCCTTCAGAAAAATCTTCCTTGATATCCACATAGACGCTCTTCATATCTTGAACAAGTCGCGGTGGAATCAATGGTTCTAACTCACAAAACTCATCAAAGTTACGCAAAATATTTTCAGCTTTCAAAAATTCCCCGAACAATTGGGCAAATTCTTTTTTATCTGCATTAGTTTCAATTTCAGTAGGGTCTGGGAATTTAGCTAACAATTCTTCACAAATTGATTCATAGCCACGATACGATTCATTTGTATCATCGTCAATAAATCCAGTCATATAGTCATCAAAACTACGTTCTAAAATTGTGGTCACACTATTTTTATCACCAAACACTTGAATAGCTTCTTTCGTAGCCTTATCTAAGTCTCTAAAGCACACGATATTACCAAATTTTTTCTCACTATTTAAAATTCGATTCGTCCTAGAAAAGGCTTGAATCAACCCATGATACCGTAAGTTTTTATCTACAAATAATGTGTTTAATGTAGGTGCATCAAACCCCGTTAAGAACATCCCTACGACAATCAACAAATCAATATCTTTATCTTTAACCCGTTTTGCTAGATCTTTGTAATAATTTTGAAACTCTTCGATTTTAAAATTACTACTAAACATAGCATTATAGTCATCCATAGCAGATATGAGAAACTGTTTTGCCGAAGTTGTAAGCGAGGTTGCCTCAAATGATTCATCTTTGATTTCTCCATAGGCAGACTGATTTTCATTAGTTGCAAAACTATAAATAACGCCTACTTTCAACTTTTTTTCTTCAGGCAAATCATTTTGCAATATCTTGAATGCTTCATAATACATTTTGGCAGCTTCTACACTTTGTACGGCAAACATGGCATTAAATCCGCGCATTTGTTTATTCCGCACTGTAAAGTGTACATTACGATGCGTTTTCATAGGAAATACTTTCAAGATATGCTTAGTCACTGCTTGGATTCGTTCAGGATGCAACAATAGTTTTGATTCTAACTTAGCTAACTCTGCATCATCCGTTTCAGTTTCTGCACTTTTAAAGTTCGCCGATATATTATTATAATCCACCTTAAACTTCAATACTTTTTCATCACGAATGGCATCGGTAATGACATAACTATGTAATTGAGCCCCAAAAATTCCTGCTGTCGTTTCTCCTGTCAAAGAGTTCTCATCAAAGATAGGTGTTCCGGTGAACCCAAATTGATAATAACATTTAAACTTACTCCGAATTGCTTTCTGTACTTTACCAAATTGAGAACGGTGACACTCGTCATAGATAAATACACAATGCTTTTGGTAAATATCATGCTTACTATGTTTTTGAATAAACTGATTTAGCTTTTGTATCGTTGTCACCACGATACGACTGGTATTTTCACTAATATTACGAGCTAACTCTTTCGTATCTTTGCTACCATTTACGCAATCTTTTTGGAACTTCTGATACTCTACCATCGTTTGATAATCCAAGTCTTTTCTATCTACTACAAAAAACACCTTATCAATATATGGTAATTGAGTTGCCAGCCTAGCTGCTTTATAGGATGTTAATGTTTTCCCTGATCCTGTGGTGTGCCAAATAAAGCCACCTGCTTCAATGGTCCCTTGCTTTTTATTTTCATAACCAGCTTGAATCTTCCACAAAATACGTTCTGTTGCGGCAATCTGGTAAGGTCTCATAATCAATAATGTATTCGATGCATCAAATACACAATATTTCGTAAGAATCTCAAGAATTGTTCGCTTATCAAAAAAAGTACGCGTAAAATCTTCCAAATCTGTAATCGGTTTATTTTTAGCATCTGCCCATTCACAAGTAAATTCGTAGTTATTTTTACTCGGTGTTAGGGTATTCGCAAAATATCGAGTCTTCGTCCCATTAGATATGACAAAAATTTGTACATATTGAAATAAAGAACTTCTTACGTTAAAACTTTCATTACTGTATCGGTGAATCTGATTAAAAGCTTCTTTTATGGGAACACCGCGTTTCTTTAACTCTATATGAACTAATGGTAATCCATTAACAAAAATTGTCACATCATATCGATTGCGTACAGTTCCTTCTGTGGCCTGAATCTGATTCCCTACTTGCACCACATTGTTATTAATATTTGTAGCATCAATAAGTTTTATATTTTGACGATGTCCATCATCAAATTGAAAGTCCCATGACTCTCGCTCCTGAAACTTTCTAGTTTTTTCTATAATCCCCTGATTCTCCGGAATAATAAATTCACGAAGTAATCGCTTCCACTCCTCATTTGTGAATGTTACCGCGTTTAAGTGCTCTAATTGAACTCTCAGATTCTCTTTTAGCTCTTCGTCTGTTTTACAGGTCAAACGTGTATATCCTTGAGCCTCTAAATCATTCACTAATTGTAATTCCATGGCACCTTCTGTTTGATAACTTTCACTGACCCGTGAAAGCTTTTCATACTTAGCCAGTACAATCCCGTGATTAAGTTCCATAATTGGAGCCAAGTTATACGTTTTTCCACCGTCCATTGTTAGTCCCCCTTATCTCTGTGACGCCTTTGAAAACGATAAGAGGCGCTCACGATAATATTCATATTGTTGTTGCCGTAATTCAATTTCTTTTGGTAGCCCCTCTTGCATATCATGGACTAATGTGTTGAAAGTATCAAGAATAGAGACAATCCGTTGTTGCACGTGAAGAGGAGGTACAAAAAAACTATACTCCATAATTTTCTTCTTATCACCACGAGGCATCTTAGCGCCCTTCGAGAATTGAATCGCATACTCAAAAAAATCTTCATTTGCTAAAATATGGTATAAATATCTCGACTCTATAATTTTCTTTTCACTTATTTTGATAATAAGAACATCTCCACTTGCTCCACCTACTAAATCTGAGTGCCATATTTTTCTCAAATATGGTCTTATATTTCCTATTAAGATATCGCCTTTATTAAATTTAGCAAAATTTCCTACTTTGGGAACACAAGATGATTCTTCCTTTCCACCTTTATCTTTTAATAAATTCTCCACCCCTACATAATTTGTCCCGTTCAAATCATTCCACGATATTCTCTCATCAGAGTATGCGGATACATCCTTTAATGTATATAAAATTATCTTATCTTCTATATCTACATCTACAATCTTTGCTACTTCTCGCAACACAAGATAATAATCATCAGATATAGTCAACGTGCGTGCGTGCGTGCGTGCTATCACATTCACTACTGAATGTCAAGAGTTTTTCTCTATAATATTCATATTGTTGTTGCCGTTGTTTTATTTCCGCTGGTAATAAACCTTTAGTATCTGCTATCATTGCCTGGAACTTATCTAGGATGGTTGCAATTTTATGTTGTAGTGAAAGCGGTGGAATCATTACTTCAACTTTTCCTAACTCCTGTCCACTTAATGATGCTCTAGTAGTAAATGAACTTCTTTTTATTATTTCTTTTCTAACCGAATAACTTCTAAATAGGTGGGTACTAAATTCTGGCAATAATAGATTATCATTCTTTAACCGTCCTCGTATTGTGAAGCCATTAAATACACACTTTTCCATATCTTCTAGCATAACAGAGCTGTAGCCCACTTCATCTTTCACTTCAGAAGTTCTTGTAAATAAAACATCCCCTCTCTGAACACTAAATCGTTTTATTTCATCTTCTGTAACATCCACTTTATTATCAATATCTTCGGCCGTTAATCTATCTAGCTTATATACATTCATATAGCTAACAAACGGTATCCCTTTACCAAAATACTCTTTACCTTTATTTAATCCATTCTTAAACTCAAAAACCTCAGAAAGTGCCAAAACTTGTAATTGTCTATCTACTTCCATCTCTTTACAGAGTTTTTGTATATACTCTTCGCTAAGAAGTGTATCGCGATAATATGTATATTGATCAATACGTTTCTGTAGTTCAGTCTGTAGTTCAGTCTGTAGTTCAGTAACATATTCTGTGAATTTGTCAAGTGTTTTTACTATTTTTTCTTGAACTTCTAGTGATGGAATGGGAATCTCAAACTTACCTAAATCTCTACCGTATACGTGTGGTACACCACTTCCTTGCTTCAATTGATAGATTTTATGCTGCTGTTGTAATAACCAATGATAAACATATTTTTTATTTAGCGTTTCATTCGGCTCAACAGAAAAAGCATCACTTAAAAATATCGGCTTTTCCCAATAACTTACAAAGCCTGCATAAGCACCACTTCCAGCAACTGCAATTGTATTTTTTTCTCTATTACTTTGATTATGATAATATGCTGGTTTCTGTCCCCCACCTATAACAGGAATATTCCCCTCCACTGTTTCTTTTTTATTAATCGTATTTCCCCGATGAAATGTACATACATCCCCCAGTTTCTTCCACTCCACTGGTTCATTCTCCAATAATCTTAATAGATCCATTTATTTCCCTCCTTTCTTTGCTATATTCTCTATGTGCTTAATCTCCTCTAAATAATCTCTTTCTACTCGAGTTAATGTATGTTCTATATAGGCATTATATTCTACATCCACTTTATGCTCCATTTGTGTCTTGGAAATATGCCCTGCATGCTGCAATACTTTCTCACCTGTAGATGCTAAGACCATATCAATGTGAGCTATCCAATCTGCCATAGTCATCGCTTCTTCTCGTCTTGCTTTTCTTTCAGCAAAGTCTAAGTAACCAGACACTAATTGATTCAAGTCTAATAATTCTGTTTCTGACAAGTAGTTCTTCGCCACTTTTGCCTCTGCTCTCGTAGGTAATTCTCCTTTAAATGTAGTGAGTCCTAAAAAGTCATGATGTCTATCTACACGGTCATACACCAATTCAGCTGCTGTATGCTGATGTACCGCATAATGTAATTTATTTTGTACTGTTCGAAAAAATATTTGTGCTTCCTTGCTTCGTTTATCATAGTCAATAGAGGTAGCAAATAAATCTAGTACCTGACGATAAAATACTTTTTCACTAGAACGAATATCACGAACACGAGCTAACAATTCTTTAAAATAGTGTCCTCCACCCATTTCTTTCAATCGTTCATCATCCATGGCAAAGCCTTTTTCTAAGTACTCTTTCAATATAGTAGAGGCGTACAGACGAAATTGAACTCCTCTAGGAGAACGCACCCGATATCCTATGGCTAGAATCACATCCAGATTATAAAAAGCTACTGGCTTATGTTGTGTTTTCCCTTCTATAGCCCCATGTTTAGTGGTTGTCAACTGATAGTTGACAACCACTTTTTCATCTAGTTCTCCATCAGCAAAAATAGCCTTAATATGTTTGCTAATATTTTGTTTCGTAGTTTGAAATAACTCTGCAATTTGCATCTGGTTCAACCAGACTGTTCCATCTTGTAGGGTAAGACTAATCTTTGCTTGTCCATCTTCTGTATTATATATAATCAGATCTTTATTCATTGCTCTCTAGCTCCCTAACTATCTCATCAATGGAAGTACGTAAGGCATCAATCTTCTTCACTGTATCTTCAATTTCTCGATTTAACACGTGAATATCAATTTTTTCTCTTGTATCTTCTTTTTCTACATACGTCGATACAGATAAATTATAGTCATTCTCTACAATCTCATCATGCGCCACATATCGTGAGAAATAGTCTACATCAGCCCTATGTCTAAACTCTTCTATAATATGTTCTATATTCACTTCTTCTAAAATATTGTTATTTGTCTCTTTTTTAAACTCTTTAGATGCATCAATAAACAGTATCTTATTTTCCGTTTTATTTTTTGCTAATACCAATACACAAGTAGCAATACTTGTACCAAAAAACAGATTATCTGGCAATTGAATCACTGCATCAACAAAATTATTATCTACTAAATATTTCCTGATGATTCTTTCCGCACCTTTGCGATAGAAAATACCAGGGAAACAAACTATTGCCGCTCGACCTTTGGTAGACAAATAACTTAATGCATGCATAATGAAAGCAAAGTCTGCATACGATTTAGGTGCCAATTTCCCCGCTGGTGCAAACCTTTCATCATTAATTAGTGTCGGATTTGCATCCCCCACCCATTTAATGGAGTATGGTGGATTTGACACAATGGCATCAAATGGCTTGTCATAATTGTGCATAGGGTCTAACAAAGTATCTCCACGCTTAATGTCAAAATTATTAAAATTAACATTATGAAGAAACATATTCATACGTGCCAAATTATAATTGGTCATATTAATTTCTTGACCATAAAATCCATCTTCTATCACATGGTCATCAAATTGTTTTTTCATCTGCAACAACAAAGATCCACTACCACAGGTTGGGTCATAAACTTTATTAATTTTTGTTTTTCCATCCATCACAATACGAGCCAATAACTTTGAAACCGTTTGGGGAGTAAAAAACTCTCCACCCGATTTCCCTGCATTACTAGCATAGTTAGAAATTAAATATTCATAGGCATCACCGAAGGCATCAATGTCATTATCTTCAAAATTTCCAAACTGAATCGCTGCAATTCCTTCTAAAATATTAACTAGTCGTTCATTCCGTTCTTCTACGGTAGCACCTAAGCGATTACTCTTCGTGTCTACATCCTCAAATAATCCTTTTATATCATCCTCGGAATTAAATCCTCTCGCACTTCCTTCTATAGCCGAGAAAATATTTGCTAAGTCAACATTTAAATTTTCATTACTGCGAGCATGCTTAACTACATTCTGAAAGAGTTGGCTAGGCAAAATAAAAAATCCTTTTTCTTCAACCGTATCAGGGCGGAAACATTCCTCAGCTTCTTCATCAGAAATATCTGCATAATCAAAATTGGGATCACCATCTATGGCATTATGTTCTTCTCGATTAAAGTATTCCGTAATATTTTCAGAAATAAACCGATAGAATAAAATTCCTAATACATATTGTTTAAAATCCCATCCATCTACAGCTCCTCGCACATTATCTGCAATAGCCCAAATTTTTCTATGTAATTCTGCTCTTTGTGCACTTTCCATCCTGTTGACCCTCGCTATATCATCATACTGTCATTATAGTTATATTCCTTTTTATTGTACTTCTTTTAAGAGATCTTTGTCACCTATGTAACAGCAATACAAATTAGATTTTTAAAGCTTATATATTTTAATACTATATCTTGCTAAATATGATGTAGTTCAGTTCACAACAAGCTGATTAAGTTCCATTGGAACGAAGAAAAGCCACATCATGTATTAAAAACTTTAGCGTAGGTCAGTTTTTAATACATGATGTGGCTTTTCTACAATTTTCAAGAGTTATTCTGCATATAAGGGTGTAATATAAGATGCCCTTTGAAGTATTCTCCTACATAGATATCCCTAATGGAATATCCTTGATCTCGCACTTCTTCTTCCAACCAAGCCATGTCTTTATCGGCTAGGTCTAGAATATCTGGATCTACTACGCCATCTACAATAACAGGGTAGCGAATGATATCATCACCATTCATGACCAGCGTTAATTGACCATTTTGTTCTAGCACAGCACGGCGTACATCACTCACAAGGGTAACCCCTGCGCTCCGAAGTTTCAACTGCAAATCACTACCACGAAGGCCCCGTTTCAAACACTCTCCAACGCGAATCTTACCGCGATCAATGACAATGCTAGGACGTCCATCGATCAGCGTTTTAATCCATCGCACATGAGCGCTAAGAAAACGCAAGCCCATGACCACGATGGTCCAAGCAATCAACACTAGGAAGAATTGCAAGATACCAATACTTTCACTGTAGATAACAGCACCAATAATACCACCTAGTACATAGTTTTGTACCTGATCTAAGGCCGAGTTCGGCGCTAAATTTCCCTTACCCATCAAGTTCATTTGCAAAATAAGAGCTAAAATACCAAGGGCTAGCTTAATAAATACTAATGTATATCCTGTTAACATATTATCGCCCATCCTTCTTCACATCTACCACCTTAGGATTGCTATTAATCATCTCCACAGGTCGCAAAGAATAACCATCCTTATTCATAGTGAAAGTCACCTCAAAATAGGCTTCCTCAATATTGACGATCATACGATCTTGCACGCGCAATGTATTAACGCGAATCTTATCCTTAGGTACATCTGCACGTTCACTTAAATTATTTAAGAATTGCACCATATAGCTCGATTCTTCTGCACTATTAATATCACGAGTGTAATCATTAACTTGCAATCCTAATAAAAATACAAGCCCCAATACAATGATAATGCCCAAGTCACGGAACTTAGTATCAAAACGATTATACATAACTTTTACACCTACTACTAGCAATGCTACTAATAAAATAGATGTCATAATGTATTGCAACAGAGACGTAAATTCTCCTCGTTGCACCACATAAGCATAGGTATAAAATTCCATAATTACCTCACAGTGCTTACTTTAACGCTTCATTATACTGCGCTCGATCTCCCCCTACAAATTTAGGACGTACACGAGCTGCCGTTACATGAGCAGCGCCAATTTCTGTTACGCTTAATCGCACAGGCACTACCACATGTTTTAAATGCATACCAATAAAAGTATCTCCAATGTCGATGCCTGCATCAGCCTTTACATGCTCCACTAACACAGGATCCGACCAAGTTGCATAGGCTGTAGTTGCCATGGAACCGCCTGCATGTTGTACAGGCACTACATTCACTTCTTCATAGCCTCTAGCCTCTACGGCATGGTGTTCCATTACCAACGCCCGATTGAGATGTTCACAACATTGAATTGCTATGTCAAAGCCATATTCATATTGTACTTCAGACAACGCTGTAAACAAATCCGATGCCACATCGAGAGAGGAGTCCTTGCCAATATGTCCCCCTCTCACTTCGCTAGTGGAACATCCTACTACAAGTAGTTTACCTTCTTGCAGTTTTGCTGTCGTAGCCAATTCTGCTACAGCAGCTTTCATAGACTCATATATATTTTCATTCATAGGATTGCCTCCTCTTCATTGAGTACGAATCGACGTAAACAAGTATGCCATCGTCTTAGTGTATTATTTACCATATGCATCATACATGATAGGCATGGAATAGCATTGCCCTTGGATATTCCGTACCCACCTATATCTTGCGGGTACGGAATAGGATTCTCTTAGGCTATTAGTCAGCCATGTGTACCACACGTTGAGGATACGGAATATCGATGCCTTCTGCATCAAAACGATCTTTCACATCGGACATAACACCATAATAGACTTCTCTAAAATCACTGGCGTTAATTAAAGGATAGGCAACAATGTTCACAGAACTATCGCCAAATTCTTTGATACCGATTTCTAAGGTATCCATATTATGAACCTTGCCTGTGCTCGCAAGAATTTCTTTGATAATCTCAATGGCCCGATGATGATCCGCATTATAGTTAATACCAAAGACAAACGTAATATAGCGTGTTGGTTCATAGTTGCTGTTCATCAAGTTATTGGATGTAATAGCCGAGTTCGGGATGAAGACAATTCGATTTTCTTTCGTCGCAATGGCGGTGTTAATTAAATGGATAGATTTCACAGAGCCTTCCACACCATTCACAGAAATCCAATCCCCTGCTTTAAAGGGTTTGAACGCCAAAATAATTAATCCCGAAGCTAAGTTGGACATGTTATTTTGCAACGCTAAACCAATGGCGATACCGAAGGCACCAAAAGCTGCCAAGAAGTTATTCGTCGGAAATCCCACTAAGGACAAAGCTGACAGCACGACTACGGACAAAATAGTGTAGTAAATAATTTGAGACGCAAAGCTGCGCACGGTTTGATCATAACCAGTGCGACTCATCAATTGTACTGACAACCGTCTTACAAATAAAGCTAAATAGCGGCCTATAATCAACACGATGATGGCCAAAATAATACTAGGTAAATATTCCAGTAATAAGGATTGCACATGATTAACAAAGGAAATACTTTCCTCTACATGCTCTGCTACCTTTTCAGCGCCTGCCGCTGTGGCTGTGGCAACTTTTTCTTCTGCTAATAACATACATTATTCCTTTCCTATAACTATATTGCTATAACTAACGCACAGTATATAATAGATAGCCCACATACAATTACATTCTATGATAGCTATCAAACTAAACTTGTAAATATATTATCTTTAAGTATACGAAAAAAAGGTCTTTTGTCAAATATGATATCTGTTATGACACGGATAACTCCATATTTAGTATAGAAACACTTGCTGTCACCAACAGGTAACAAAAAACTTCTAGAGCCAAAAAATATAGGGTAGTTGATATACCTATCAACTACCCTATATCCTAATTGTTTATGAACTATATCTCTTATTTAACTAAGATGAAAGTTACATTAATCGGACCATGTACACCAACGACACGAACTAACTCGATATCTGCAGTATTGGATGGACCAGAAATATGAACCACATTTGTAGGGAACTTAGCTGGATCATTACGATAGATTTTCGCTAATTCTGCCATCGTTTGTGTCATACGTGGATGAATTGTATCTTCACGCAATACAGAAATATGCGTTAAAGGCAATAAGCCCAAGGAACGACCAGATTCTTCTGTACTTGGTTGGATTACTGTTGCTGTTTCTGCAATCCCCAAGATTGGGAATGTAATACCAATATTAGAATCCTTCGCCACATTGATGTTCGCTTCACGACCTTTCGTAGCATCCCATTGATAGAATGTAGCTCGGTCTTCCCCTAATTGTTGGAATGCAGCTTCTAAACCATATGTTTCTACTTCTGCAGATTTAGGGTACACAACACTACCGCCACCACGAGCCACAATTTCGTCCACTAATGCCTGACCTACTTGAGAAGCATCCACTTCGATAAGTTTAGTACCTAAGCGTTCTGCTTCTGTTTTAAACATCTGTACTACTTGCTCATGGCTAAGGTCAGAATACATTGTCTCTTGAGGTCCTTTTGAAAAATCAAAAGGAGTTACAGATGTAGGAATTGAGTCACGGCCTAACGCACGAGATAGGCGACCTAAAAAGGCTTGTTTTTTTGCTTGATCCATTTTATTTCTCCTTTCCCTTTTGTGCTACGTGTTTTGCATATTCATCACGGAATTTACTCATTTTGAGCAAGCCCATATCTTTTGCTTTCACCCAGCCACCAACTACTGGTAATACTTTTGTCCAATCTGCCATATGACCATTGTTACTCATTAATTTCATGCCGATAGCACCCATTTTGGTACCCATATCGAACAGGAAGGAGTTCGCAAATACACCTGCCACTGTGTGGAAGATACTGCGTTCGATAGCTGGACGCATTTGTAATTTATCAGCAATCACTTGACGATGTTTCAATAACAATTCATGCAATGGAATCTTAACTGGGCAATGCTCCCAACATTCGCCGCACAATGTGGACGCGTAAGGAAGATCGCCAGCTTCTTCATAACCAACCAATAGTGGAGTTAATACAGCACCCATTGGACCTGGATAGATAGAGCCATAACCATGACCTGTAATATGACGATATACAGGGCAAATGTTCATACATGCACCACAACGGATACAACGTAACATTTCTTCAAAATCGCCGCCTAAAATACCAGAACGACGGTTATCAATGATGATGATGTGTAATTCTTCTGGACCGTCTGCTTCCCCTTCACGAGCAGGACCTGTGATCATGGAGAAGTAGTTGGAAATTTTAGCGCCTACAGAGGAACGAATCAACATTTCCATCATCACATCCAAAGATGCGAAGTCAGGCACCAAACGTTCCATACCCATCAATGCAATTTGCGTTTTAGGCATGGAGCTTGCCATACGACCATTACCTTCGTTAGATACGATAGTAATAGTACCAGTTTCAGCTACACCGAAGTTACAACCAGTGAAACCTACGTCTGCACGCAAGAAACGATCGCGAATATAGCGACGTACGAAACGAGTCATTTCTTCTGGATTTTCAGTACCTTCATAACCTAATTTTTTCGCAAATGTATCACGAATACGGTTACGTTCAAAATGCAATGCAGGTACTACGATATGAGATGGAGGATCGAAATCTGCTGTTTGCAAAATAAATTCTGCCAAGTCAGTTTCGTTTACTTCGATGCCTGCTTCAATTAATTCATGGTTTAATCCGATTTCTTCAGATACCATGGTTTTGGATTTAACAACCATTTTTGCTTCTTTGGCACGAAGTACTTCCATGCAAATTGCTGTTGCTTCTTTATCATCAGCTGCAAAGTGCACATGAGCACCAGCTTTTTCAGCATTTTCCGCAAATTGGTTTAAATAGTAATCCAAATTAGCCAATACATGGTCACGCAAATCAGCAGATTCATTACGGAAGTCTTCCCATTCTGCTACTTGATCTACTACAGCTTTACGTTTTTCATAGAATACATCCTGTGCTGTTTGAATGGCTTTTACTTTGAAGTCATTAGCAAGCACATCATTAACGCGTGTCTTAAACGGGCGTTTATCGTACACAATATTACTCATGGTGACTCCTCCTATCGACTATTCAATAATTCCGCAATATGCATTACGCGGATATGGCGATCAATTTCGCCTTCTTTGTAAAGTCGATCTAACATACCTTCAATATTCATCAAGCAAGCCATGTCGGAACCTGCTACAATGTTAGCACCAGAATCAGCAATATTTAATGCTTTTTCTCGTGTCATAACAGCGGAAATTTCAGGATTTTTTACTGTGAAAGTACCACCAAATCCACAGCAACGTTCTGCACGATGCAATGGTAAGTATTCTAAACCTTGAATGCCTGCTAATAGTTTCATAGGTTGTTCTTTGATTCCCATCAAACGTGTTACGTGGCAAGATTTATGGTATGTCACTTTATCATTAAAGCGAGCACCCACATCAGTTACTCCTAACACGTCAACGATGAATTGTGTGAACTCATAAATTTTTGAGCTCAATCTTTCAGCTCGTGCTAACCATTCTGGTTCATCTTTTAAAATATGATGATATTCATCGCGAATTGCGAACGCACAAGAGCCAGACATGCTCACTACATAGTCAGCATTTTCGAATTGTTCAATTGTGTTTTTGATAGCTCCTTTTGCAGCTTCGTTGTAACCGGAGTTAACAAACATCTGACCACAGCACACTTGCTTTTTAGGAACTGTTAATTCGCAGCCAAGGTTTTCAAGAACCTTTACACCTGCCATGCCTACATGAGGGTAGAACATATCAATCAAACATTGTTGAAATAAATGAATTTTCATTTTTTCACATCCTCAACTTTAAAGTAAACTACTATCACTTGATTGGCGAAATGCAACAATCGTTTTCCATCTATGTACTATTAGAACAGTAGGTTCTAAATAGTTTTCCGATAATTTTA